>NZ_JBHTTU010000005.1:226563-269387 GCF_042794375.1 Kitasatospora sp. NPDC056531
CCCCTCCGCCGATTCTCGCCTGTCCTTTGCTTTCCCCTTCCCCCCCCCCCCCCCCCCCCCCCCCCCCCGACCCGGCTCTGTCGGAGGCCGTCAGGAAACGCGCTTCAGCTGCCAGGAGTTGTTGTTGAAGCTCGGCACGGAGGAGTACTGGCAGCCGGAGCTGTAGAAGCTGCTGACGATCGTCCAGCCGGCCGGCGGCCAGGTGGACGCGCAGGCGTTGACCACGGTGCCGACCGGGTAGCCGGTGAGCTGCATGATCTTCTTGGTGTTCGGGTTGAACCCGGAGCCGCAGCCGGCGCTGTTCCACCACTGGACGTCCACGGAACCGCCCGGGGTCAGCGAGGAGGAGCAGACGGTGCTGGTGTCGCCGGGCGCCGCCTGGGCGGTGCCCATGGTCAGGGTGAGGGCGGCGGCGGTACAGCCGAGGGTGAGGACGGCGGCACGAAGTCGGGTCACGGGAGCGGCTCCTCTCGGGTGACGCGGCCTGTCCGCGCCAGAGCCCATTCCTACCGGTACGAATAACCCTTCGAACAGTGCGTTTCCGGCCCCACCGGCGGCGCGTTCTCGACCCTTCCCGACGAAGACCGGCCGGCTTCCCGCCCCACCTCGTTCCACCCCGGCCCGCGGCATCCCCAGCCGACATGCCCGTTCGGCCGAACCGGGTGATCATGGGACGAACCGCGTCTTCGGCGATTCGGCGCGCCGGTGCCCGTCGGCCGCGTCGGGAAGGTGGACCGCGATGTTCCAGCTCCTGTGGATTCTGCTCATCGGCTTCGTGCTGGGCATGCTCGCCAAGCTGATCCTGCGCGGGCCCCAGTCGATCCCGTGGTGGCTGACCATGCTGCTCGGCGCCGCCGGGGCCTGGCTCGGCAACGCCGTCTCCGGCTGGATCGGCGTCCGCCACACCTCGGGCATCGACTGGATCCGCCACATCCTCCAACTCGGCTTCGCCGTCGTCCTGGTGGCCTTCGTCGCGCCCGCCTGGACCAAGTCCCGCCCGCCCCGCTGACCCGGCGGCCGTCGGACGGATGGAGGACCGAACCGGCTCAGCCCACGTGGACCGCGGGCCGCCGGGTGCGGTCCGGCTCGGCCTCGCGGAGCACCTCGCGGGTGACCGGCGCGATCTCACCCTGCCCGAACAGGAAGAACCGCAGGAACTGGGCGAAGGGGTTGCCCTCGGTCCACTCGAAGTAGATGTGCGGCTGCTGCCCGGTGAGGTCCCGCACCTGCAGCAGAAGCGCGGCCAGCGCGTTGGGCACGCTGGAGCTCTGCAGTGACAGCACGCGGTAGCGGTCGTGCAGCACCTCACCGCGCACGGTCAGTGCGGCCTCGAAGTCGGACGGGTCGAGCACGGTGACCTCGACGAAGACCAGGTCGTCCTCGGCCGGGATGTCGTTGTCCTTGCGGATCTGGCGGAGCTTGTCGCGGTACTCGGCGAGGTCCCGGCTGTTCGGCTCGTTGGCGATCAGCCGTAGCGGGCGGTGCATGTAGTCCCGGACGAACCGCTCCGCCACATCGTCCAGCACCACGTCGGTGACGCGCAGCTCGAAGGCCCGCTTGAGCCGGGAGGCGAAGGAGACCAGCATGATGCCCGTGATGAAGCAGGCGCCGATCTTGACGCCGTCCGGCCGCTCGGCGATGTTCGCAGCCGTGGTGTAGAGGAACACCGCCGCGATCACGGCGAAGCCGATCGTCCAGCCGCGCTGCCCGGCCTTGTGGGCGGCGATGGTGACGGCGATGGCGGCCGAGCTGATCAGCACCAGCACACCGGTCGCGTACGCGCCGCCCTGGGCGTCCACATTGGCGTCGAAGATCCAGGTGACCAGGAAGGCGATCAGGGTGAGCACGATGACGGTCGGCCGCACGGCGCGCGCCCAGTGCGGCGCCATGCCGTAGCGGGGCAGGTAGCGCGGCATCAGGTTGAGCAGCCCGGCCATCGCGGAGGCGCCGGCGAACCAGAGGATGGCGATGGTGGACAGGTCGTAGACGCTTCCGAAGGCGCTGCCGAGGTTCTGGTGGGCGAGGTAGGCGAGCGCCCGCCCGTTGGCCTCGCCACCCTTCTTGAAGGCGTCGGCCGGGATGAGCAGCGTGGTGATGAAGCTGGTGGTGATCAGGAAGACGCTCATGATCGCGGCGGCGGTGGTGAGCAGTTTGCGCGCACCCCGGATCCGGCCGGTGGGCTTCTCCTCGGTGTCGTCCGGGTCGCCCTCGATGTGCGGCATCACCGCGACGCCGGTCTCGAAGCCGGACAGGCCGAGGGCCAGCTTCGGGAAGACGGTCAGCGCGACGCCGATCATCGCGAGGGCGTTACCGTGCTGGACGGTGAGCGCGTCCGTCCAGTCGCTGAACACGTGCGGGGCCTTGAGCACGTGCCAGAGCCCGTTCACCACCACCACGACGTTGAGCGCGAGGTAGATCCCGACCAGGAAGACGGCCAGGCCGATCGCCTCGCTGAAGCCCTTGAGGAAGACCCCGCCGAGCAGGGCGACCATGATCAGCGTGAGCATCACCTGCTTGCCGCTGAGCATGCTGGTCAGGTGCGGGTTCTCCACCAGGTGCGCGGTGGCGTCGGCGGCCGACAGGGTGATGGTGATCATGAAGTCGGTGGCCGCGAACCCGAGCAGGGTCAGCACGAAGAGCTTGCCCTGCCAGAACGACAGCAGCCGCTCCAGCATCGCGATGGAACCCTCGCCGTGCGGGCTCTCCTGGGCCACCCGCCGGTAGACCGGCAGCGCGCCCAGCAGGGTGACTACCACCAGCACGATGGTCGCCAGCGGTGAGACCAGGCCGGCCGCCAGGGCGGCGATGCCGGGCTGGTAGCCGAGCGTGGAGAAGTAGTCCAGGCCGGTCAGGCACATCACCCGCCACCAGCGCTGGCCCTTCTCGTGCGGCGCCTGGGCGTGCGGGCCGGGGTGCTGCTTGGCCATGTCCGACAGGCCTTCCAGCATCCACGCCCGGAACCTCGCGCCCCGCGTCGGAGGAGCCATTCCCGGTTCGGCCGAACCCGACGAGACCACGTACACCCCTGTCCATGACTTCAGCCTGCCGCGCGCGGCTCCGGACCCCCTGGTGGCCGCCGGACGGCGGGCCTGGTCAGGCTAGGTGACCTGGCCTCGACGGCCCGGGAACCGCGCGGGCCAACACGCCACGGTGCGCCCGTACGGCCCTCCGGGGTCGCGGCCGCCCGTCCGGCCGCGGTCGAGGTCCCGGCGCGGCGGTCGGCATGAACTGCCCGAAACGGGTGAGGATGTCCGCGCGCGTTGACGCATGGGATTGATGCACGGGGTTGACGCGACCCCGCGGGGTTGACGTGCCCTGGGCGCGCAGCGACGGATGACGAGGAGGCCGCGGTGGCGGAACCGAGCCGACGGGGGATTCTGGGCATGGGACTGATGGCGGCCGCCGTCACCTCCTGCGGGACCCGCCACCCGGACGGGGCCCCGGACCCTTCTCCCGACTCCCAGGGCACCCCGCGCACGGCCGAGCCCACCACCGTCCAGCACGTCGGTCTGAAGAGCGAACAGTCCCAGCCCGGCAACCCCGACTGGGAGATCACCGACCCCGGCCCGGCCGACGCCATCGAGGGCTTCGCCGACCGGGTCAGCGTGCTGCCCGGCGAGTCCTTCGGCCTGCACGTCTCCACCGGCGCCTCCGCCTTCACCGTCTCCGCGTACCGGATGGGCTGGTACGACGGCGCCCGCGCCCGCCTGGTCTGGCGCCGCGAGCACGTCCCCGGCGCCAAGCAGGCCGCGCCGCACGTCGACCAGAGCACCCGCACCGTGCTGACCGACTGGCAGCGCACCCTCGCCGTGGACACCGCCGACTGGCCCGAGGGCGCCTACCTGCTGCGGCTGGACGTCGAGGGCGGCCCCGGCCGCCGCTACGTCCCGCTCACCGTCCGCTCGGCGAACACCGCCGGAAAGACCGTGGTCATGAGCGCCCCGGCGACCTGGCAGGCCTACAACGAGTGGGGCGGCTACAGCCTCTACAACGGCCCGACCGGAACCCTCGACACCCGCTCGCTGCGGGTCGTCTTCGACCGGCCGTACGACTACGACCACGGCGCCGGGCTGTTCCTGGTCTACGAGGCGCCGCTGATCGCCCTCGCCGAGCGGCTCGGGCTGCCGCTCGCCTACACCACCGGGATCGACGTGGCCCGCGACCCGGGGCTGCTGCACGGCGCCGGCGCCGTCCTCTCGCTCGGCCACGACGAGTACTGGTCCCCCGAGCAGCGCGCCAACGTGGTGGCGGCCCGCGACGCCGGGACCAACCTGGCGATCCTGGGCGCCAACTGCTGCTACCGCCGGGTCCGCTTCGAGCCCACCGGGCTCGGCCCGGACCGCACGGTGGTCTGCTACAAGGACGCCTGGGCACAGGACCCGGGCCACCAGGCCGGCGCCCCGGCGACCACCGACTTCCGGGCCGGCCCGGGCGCCGACCCGGAGAGCTCGATGCTCGGCGTGATCTACGACGGCTACCCGGTGGACGCCCCGTACGTGGTCACCTCGCCCGGGCACTGGGTCTTCGAGGGGACGGGCGTCGCGGCCGGGGCGTCCTTCCCGCACCTGGTCGGCGTCGAGTACGACCGGGTGGACACCGGCTTCCCCACCCCGCGCCCGATCGAGGTCATCGCCCACTCCCCCGTGGTCTGCGAGGGCCGCCGCTCCCACTCCGACACCGCGTACTACACCGTGCCGAGCGGCGCCGGGGTCTTCGCCACCGGGACGATGCGCTGGGTGGAGACGCTGGACGCGCGCGGCCCCGGCGGCGGCAAGGCCGACCACGACATCGACTCGCGCGCCGGGGACGTGGTCCGCAAGGCCACCGAGAACGTCCTGCGCGCCTTCGCCGCCGGACCGGCCGGTCGCACCCACCCCGCCCAGGACAACCTCGCCGCCGTCTACGGCACGGCGTAGCGGGCCGGGCGGGCCGGCCGGCGAGTCCGGTTCAGCTCGCCGTGATCGGCGGGACGAAGGTCTCCGGCGGGCCGAAGTCCGAGTAGACGCCCTTGACCACGGTCAGCTTTCCGTTCACCGTCATCGACTGCTCGCCCCGCACCGGGCGGCCGAGCCGGTCGATCCACAGCTGGTAGTCGAGCCCGTCCACGCCGCTGGACGCCATCCGATCGGCGTTCGAAGGGTCCGCGCGGCGCACCTGCTCCACCGACAGGCGCGCGGCCAGGTGGAACACCGGGACGCCGCCCTCTGACTCCATGCCCTTGCGGGCGGAGGGGCCGGCGGCCAGCAGCACCTTGGC
This sequence comes from Kitasatospora sp. NPDC056531, assembly GCF_042794375.1. NCBI lineage: Bacteria > Bacillati > Actinomycetota > Actinomycetes > Kitasatosporales > Streptomycetaceae > Kitasatospora > Kitasatospora sp. NPDC056531. The sequence continues at coordinate 231,820 of NZ_JBHTTU010000005.1, forward strand.
GTACGCGCCGTAGTGGTTGCTGTCGGCGCCGTCGTCCCCGGTGGACGGGGCCTTCTTCCAGGGCGTGCCTTTCGCCTTGTCGCGCATGTACGTGGTGCCGTCCACGGTCAGCGACTCCGTCGAGTTCAGGGTCAGGAACCCGCCGACGGTGGTCGTCCCCTCCACGTGGCTGCCGAGGGTCGGGGTGTTGACGTTGACCCGGCCGCTCATGTCCATGAGCACCCGCTCGTCCCCCTCGCCCGCCGTGGTCGTCATCTTCAGGCTCGCGGCGTACGGCGCCGGATCGGCGTGCGCCACCGCCACCTCCGGGTCGAACGCCCCCGCGGCGTCCGCGGGTGCCCCGACGGCGGGGCTCGCGGCGGGGTTCGCGGCGGGGTTCGCCGAACCCTCCGGGCCGCAGCCCGCGACGGCCGTGAGCGCGAGGGCCAGGGCGGTGACGGGCAGCGCGGTGAGGGGCAGGGCGGTACGACGAATCGTCAAAGGAATGCTCCGGGTCGGCCGTTCGGGACGAGCCGGAAGCCTGTCACAGCGACCGGTCACAGTCGAACTGGTTTCCGCGTCCCGGTGGGGCGGCCCCGGCGGACGCCCCGGGCGGGAGGAGGCCGTCGGCCCGGCTAGACTCACACGGTCTAACAGCAGCGAAGGTCGTCCAGGACAACCGACCGGTACGGCACGGGTGCCCGCCGGCGAGGGCACAAGGGAAACAGAACATGGTCGAGGCCTCCCCCAAGGTCGTTGTCGTCGTCCCCACGTACAACGAGCGGGAGAACCTTCCGGTCCTCGCCGGGCTCCTCGCGGAACTCCCGCTGGAGAACCTGCACCTACTGGTGGTCGACGACAACTCCCCCGACGGCACCGGCGAGATCGCCGAGAAGCTCGCCGCCGACTCCGGCGGCACCGTGGGCGTGCTGCACCGCACCGAGAAGAACGGCCTCGGCCGCGCCTACCTGGCCGGCATGGCCCGTGCCCTGGACGAGGGCGCCGACGTCGTGGTCCAGATGGACGCCGACCTCTCCCACCCCGCCTCCGCGATACCCGCGATGGTGCGGGCCCTGCTCACCGACGACACCGCCGTGGTGCTCGGCTCCCGCTACGTGCCCGGCGGCTCGACCGCCGCCGAGTGGCCCTGGCACCGCAAGGCGCTCTCCGCCTGGGCCAACTTCTACGTCAACGCGATCCTCGGCCTGGGCGTGCGGGACGCCACCGCCGGCTTCAAGGCCTGGCGGGCCACCACCCTGCGGGCCATCGACCTGCCGACCGTGCAGAGCAACGGCTACTCGTTCCAGGTCGAGATGAACTACCGGGTCGTCCAGCGCGGGCTGACCATCCGCGAGGTACCGATCCGCTTCGAGGAGCGGATCGAGGGCGCCTCGAAGATGAGCATCGGGGTGCAGGTCGAGTCCGCGCTCGCGCCCTGGAAGCTGCGCTTCAACCGCGAGAACGGACCCGGCGAGCTCGACTGACGCCGATGGGCTGAACGGAACGACCGGCGCCTGCGGCGCGGTCATCCGGGTAGTAGGACGGCCGGGTGGCGGTGTGAGCGGCGGCTGCGGGGAAAGAAGGCCGTCATGGCCCTTCTCCCGGAGTCCTTCACGACCCTGGTCCGCCGTGGCGCCCGAGAGCCCTTCGCCGTCCAGACCGTGCGGGCCACCGTGGCCGCCACCCTCGCCTACGCGGTGGCCACCCGGCTCAGCAGTGAGCCCGCGCCGCTGACGGCTCCGCTGACCGCGCTGCTGGTGGTCCAGGTCACCGTCTACTCGACGCTCAAGACCAGCATCCGCCGGGTCAACTCGGTGGTGGTCGGGGTGTTGATCGCGATCGGCTTCAGCGCCGTGGTCGGGCTCTCCTGGTGGAGCCTCGGGCTGATCATCCTGGCCTCCCTGGTCATCGGCCGGTTCGTCCGGGTCGAGGAGTTCGTCCAGGAGGTCGCGATCAGCGCGATGCTGATCCTGGGCGTCACCAAGCTGGCCTCGCAGGCCTGGGACCGGGTGCTGGAGACGCTGATCGGCGCAGCCGTCGGCCTGCTGTTCAACCTGCTCTTCGCCCCGCCGGTCTGGGTCGACACCGCCGGGGAGTCGATCGAGGACCTCGCCCGGCGGGCCCGGAAGCTGCTGCTGGACATCGCGGAGGAGCTGGGCCGCCCCACCCCGGTGGCCCGGGCCGCCGAGCGGCTGCACGAGGCCCGCCGGCTCGACCAGGCGATCGTCGAGGTGGACGCGGCGCTGCGCCAGGCCGAGGACAGCCTGCGGTTCAACCCCCGGATCAGCGAGGGGCTGCTCTCCCGGCTGGTGCTGCGCACCGGGCTGGACACGCTGGAGATCTGCGTGGTGGTGATCCGGGTGCTGGCCCGCTCGCTGACCGACCTGGCCAAGCGGCGCGGGCCCGGCGAGCGGCTCTTCCCGCCGGAGGTCGCGGTCGGGCTGGAGGAGCTGCTGGCGCACGTCGGCGGGGCGATGGTCAGCTTCGCGGTGCTGGTCACCACCCAGGTGAGCCGCAACGCCGAGGAGGCCGAGGAGCGGCTGACCGCCGAACTGGCGGCGGCCTGGGCCTCCCGGGAGAACGTCGCCCAGGTGCTGCTGCGCAGGGTCCAGGAGCACCCGGAGGCCTGGCAGCTACACGGCTCGATGCTGGCCGAGGTGGACCGGATCCTGGACGAACTGGACCTGGAGCACCGCAGTCGGCGGCTGATGGAGGAGCTCGACCGGGCCTCGGTGGCGAACCGCGAGCGGTTCTCCCGGTTCGCCGGGCTGCGCCGCTACGTCCGGGGCGAGCGGGGACCCGGCCGTCGGACGTCCGCCCAGGCGGAGCGCCCGGCTGCGGAGGCCGGGCGCTGATCCTGCCGCGGGCCCGGGAGATCAGGACGTCAGGGCATCAGCCAGGGCTGCTGCGGCAGCGGGTGCCCGGTCTCCAGGTAGGTCTTGAGGTTGGAGAGCACCGCCGACCAGCCCTGTTCGGCGCCCGCCCGTTCGGCCTCGTCGGCGAGGTTCTCGTGGGTGACGGTGAGCCGGGTGAGGTCCCGCCAGGCCTGGATGTCGAAGCTGACCCTGGAGGGCCCGGCCGGGCGCTGCTCCTCCGGCCCGGCCCAGCTGGTGACCAACCGGTGCGGGCGCTCGGCGGCCTCGACGATGCCGATCACGTCGGCGATCCCGGAGTCGTCGCCGCGCTGGTGCTCCCAGGGCGCGCCGGGCAGCCAGGTGGAGACGTTGCGGTGGCCCCAGTAGAGGCCCGACTCGTCGGCGTTGGTGAGCGCGTGCCAGACCCGTTCGGGGGTGGCGCGCAGGTAGACGATGCCGCGGTGGCTGAAGGCGGTCACGGCCTCAGCCCCTGGCCGCGTCGAGCAGCGGCTGGATCTCGATCTTCCGCATCCGCAGCATGGTCGCCATCACGCGGTCGGCCTTCGCCCGGTCCGGGTCGCCGATCAGGTCGAGCAGGACGCGCGGCGTGATCTGCCAGGAGAGGCCGTAGCGGTCCTTGAGCCAGCCGCACGGGCCCTCCTGGCCGCCGTCGGCGGTGAGCTTGGCCCAGAGTTCGTCGATCTCCTGCTGGTCCTCGCACCCCACCTGGAGCGAGATCGCCTCGGTGAAGGTGAACTCGGGGCCGCCGTTGAGCGCCGTGTACTCCCGGCCGGCGAGTTCGAACTCGACGGTCATCACCGAGCCGGCCGGGCCTGGGCCGGCCTCGCCGTAGCGGGTGACCTGGGTGATGCCGGAGTCGGGGAACAGCGAGGTGTAGAAGACGGCGGCCTCTTCGGCCCGGTCGTCGAACCAGAGGAAGGTGGTGATTTTCTGCATGCGCCCGACGGTAGCGGCGGGCCCTGTCGCGGCGGCCGAGCCACGGCCGGGGGTCACCGGATCGGCGCCCCGGCCGGGCCGGCCCCCGGTCAGTGCACCCAGCCCGCGTACCGCTGCACGAAGCGCTGGCCGGTGTGGGCGGTGACGACGACGTCGTAGCGGCCCTGCTTGTCCAGCGGCCAGGACAGGTTGACCTGCTTGCCGGGCTTGACCCAGACGGTCTGCGCGCTGCCCGCGAAGTCGTTGGGCGCGGCGGTGAAGGCCACGTCGGTCATCCCGTCGTTGGCGACCTGGAGGGTGAGCTTCAGGCTGCCGTGCAGGTCGGCGGTGACGATCGGCACACCGATGTCGTTCTGCCCGTCCTGCCCGTCCCGGACCACCGTGCCGGCGAAGCGGCGCACGAAGCCGTCCGGGCCGTGCACGGTGAAGTCGTAACGGCCGTTGGTGGCGGCCGCGTCCCAGACGTACGTCGCGCTGGCGCCGGGGGCGACGGTGTACGGGGTGCCCGCGAAGGGGAGCAGGATGTTCGGGTAGACGGCGTACGGGAAGGCCACCGAGCCGTCGTTGCTCATCACGCAGCTGACCTTGCCCGTCCCGCGGTCCACCGACACGTCGGCCCACGGCTGGTACGGCAGCGGGCGGTGCGGGCGCTCGCCGCGCTCCTGGACCGGCATCGACTGGGCGCCGATCGCCGGGAGGGCGACGCCCGGCAGCTTGGCACCCGCGTCGGCCCTGGCCATCAGGGCGTTGGTGTCGGGCAGCTTCGGCAGCGAGTGGTCCGGGGCGGCGAAGTCGAAGCAGCTGGTGAGGTCGCCGCAGACGGACCGGCGCCAGGCCGAGATGTTGGGCTCGGCCACGCCGGTGACCAGTTCCATGAAGCGCAGCACCGAGGTGTGGTCGAACACCTGGGAGTTGACCCAGCCACCGCGCGACCAGGGCGAGACCACCCAGAGCGGGACGCGGTTGCCGAGGCCGATGGCGCGCCCCTGGGTGAACTCCTCGGGGGTGCCGGGCTCGGGGGTGGGCGGGACCATGTGGTCGAAGTAGCCGTCGTTCTCGTCGTACATGACCAGGAAGACGGTGTGCCGCCAGACCTCCGGGTTGGACATCAGCGACTGCAGCGCCTGGTTGACCCAGTGCGCGCCGTAGGCCGGGCCGGCCTCCGGGTGCTCGGAGAACAGGTAGGGCGCGACCAGCCAGGAGACCGTCGGCAGGGTGCCGTCCTTGCAGTGGCGGTCGAAGTCGGTGGGGTCGAACTTGGTCATCGCGTTGATGTAACGCGGGTCGTCGTGCGGGAAGTTGTGGAACTGCTTGAAGTAGGAGAGGGCGTTGTCGTCGTAGTCGCCGGTGCGGTCGTCCTTGCTGGGGTTGTGGTAGACGCGCCAGCTGACGCCGGCCGCCTCCAGGCGCTCGGCGTAGGTGGTCCAGTCGGCGACGGGGTTGTCGGTGACCGGGGTGTTGTCGATCCAGGGGCCGGTGGTGCCGTCGCGGCCGGGGCCGGCGGTACCGGTCCACAGGTAGAGCCGGTTGGGGTCGGTGGGGCCGGCCAGCGAGGTGAAGTAGGCGTCGCAGATGGTGAACGCGTCGGCCAGGGCGTACTGGTAGGGGATGTCGTCCCGGGTGAAGTAGCCCATGGTGCGCTCGCCCTTGGCGGCGATCCACTTGTTCATCGCGCCGTTGTTGATGGCCTGGTGGCCGGTCGCCCAGTCGTGGGCGAGGCCGCCGGCGTTCTGCGCGTTGTACTTGGCGGTGTCCATCCGGTACGGCAGCATCGCCCCGCCGTCGCTGCGGCGGCTGTCGGGCTGGCGGAACACGTCGGTGCCGTCCGGGAACTGGAGCGCCTGCTTGTCGCCGAAGCCGCGCACGCCGCCCAGCGTGCCGAAGTAGTGGTCAAAGCTGCGGTTCTCCTGCATCAGGACGACGACGTGCTTGACGTCCTTGATGGTGCCGGTGAGAGCGGCGCTGGTTCGCTCGTCGGCGGCGGGGGCGGCTTCGGCCCGGGCGGCGGACAGGCCGGTCAGGGCGGTGGCGCCGACGGCCGCGGTGGCGCCGACGAAGGTGCGGCGGGAGAGCTCGGGCATCACGAACTGGCCTCTCAGAGCTGGAAGGTGGCGACGGCGGCGGCGGTGTCGGAGGGCCACTCGTTGGTGGCGGCGTTCGGCTCGGGCTGCGGCCAGTCGGCGACCAGGGTGTGCGCCTCGACCAGCTTCAGCGGGCCGGCGTACTGGACGTAGTCGATGCGGTCCTGCGGCTCGGGCCGGTCGCCGCGCCGCTTGCGGGTGGGCGACCAGGTGGTGCCCGGGTTCTTGACCGGGTCGCGGTTCTCCTCGCGGAAGCTGTCGGTCAGCCCCGCGGCCTGCAGGGCGGCGGTGACCGGCCAGTCGAGCGCGCCGACGCCGTTGTGGGCGGCGGCGGTGACGGCCGTCCAGTCCAGGTAGGAGGGCGAGGAGAGCGCGCCGGCCAGCACCACCGGAAGGTGCCGGGCGAGGTCCGCGTGCACGGCCTCGGCCAGCGCCTTGGCCTGCTTGAGGCGCGGCGAGGCGTTCTCGGCGGCCGTCACCTGGGCGGCGGTGCCGCCGTCCTGCACGGCGTACGGGCCGTAGCCCGCCTCGTCGAGGTGCGCGGCCCAGAAGCGGACGCTGCGGCCGCCGGGCAGCTGGACGGTGGCGGCGACGGCGGGCAGCTCGGCGGTGGCCGGGGTGAGGTCGGTGAGCGGGTGGCGGCTGAGGATGCCGACGCTGCCCGGGCTCTGGTGGGCGTACCAGCCGAGCGCGTCGGCCAGGGTCTTGGCCCGCTCGCCGGCCGTCTCCTGCAGGGCGAGCACGTCCAGGCCCTGGGCGAGGACGACGCGCAGCTGCTTCTCCAGCGCGTCGGCGTAGCCGGCACCGGCGTCGTGCAGGTTCCAGCTGGCGGCCTTGAGCCGGGGCGGGGCGGCCGGGTCCGCGACCGGGACCAGGACGGTGACGGTGTCGGTGGCGCCGGTGCTGTCCTTGACGCCGACCACGACCAGCTCGGGGTTCCGGCCGGGGGTGGCGGGTGCGGTGCCGGTGAGCGTGCCGTCGGCGCCGACCGAGGCCCAGGCCGCGCCGCCGAGCTTGCGGTAGGCGGCGGATCCGGGGGCGTTGCCTGCCGGGCGGGACCAGAGGCCGCCGAGCTTGATCCGCACGGCCGCGCCCGGGGCGACGGGCGTGGCGGTGAACGAGTCCACGGCGGCGTGCGGGCGGACCACGGCGGGCTTGGGGCGGAAGCTGAACGGGGCGGTCTGGGCGAGGATGCCGTAGCCGTCCTTGGCGAGCAGGTAGGCGGTGTACGGGCCGCCGGTCAGCGCGGAGGTGTCGAGCTGGACGTCGCCCGAGGTGCCGGGGGTGTACTTCCACAGCAGCGAGGAGCCGGTGCCGGGCCGGCGGCTGCCGTCGTAGATGCCGATCCAGTTCTTGGCGTCGGGGGCGTCGGTGGTCCAGTGGAAGCCGAGCCGGTCGCCTTCGGCGGGGCTGCTGGATGAGGTCAGGGTCAGGGCGCTGCCTGCGGCCACGGTTGTCCTGTCCGCCGCCAGCGGTCCCGGTCCGCCGGGGGACGGTGCCGGGGCCGCACGCGGCTGGTCACGGAGGCTGGGAGGGAGACGCCCGCAGTTGGCTGTACAACTGCGGGCGGGCTCATTCACCCGAAGACCGGCGACCAGGGTGTGAACGCCGCGTGACGCAGCGTCGGGCGGTTCGGGAACTCCGTGGCAGAACCATCGTCAGGACATCGCCAGGACATGCGGAGGGCCGCGACGGATGATCCGTCGCGGCCCTCCGGGCTGTCGGCCGTACCGCCGGCCGAAACTCGGGCCGACTCAGGCCAGGGCGAGGAACAGCTTCTCCAGCTCGGCCTCGCTCATCGGCGAGGCGCCCTCGTCGGCGGCCGCCATGCACTGGCGCATCCCGCTCGCGACGATCTTGAACCCCGCCCGGTCAAGGGCGCGCGAGACGGCGGCGAGCTGGGTGACCACGTCCTTGCAGTCCCGACCCGCCTCGATCATCGCGATCACCCCGGCCAACTGGCCCTGGGCGCGACGCAGTCGGTTCAGGACCGCGCCGACCGCCTCCTCGTCCACCTGCATGTTCGGGCCGCCTTTCGCATCGACTGTCGACTGACAAGTCTACCCGGTGGGGTATTCATTCCCGGGTGGCCGGGGAGGCCGCTGCCGAGCCCGGCGACGGGCGCAGCGGAGGGCTGTGCGGCAGGCCCGGCGACGGGCTCGGCGGGGCTCAGCGACGGGCCAGGCGGCGTTCGCCTCCGGCGCCGGTAGCGTACGGCAGCTCGTAGTGGGCGAACACCGCCGGCTCGTCGGTGGCCGGCAGGATGTCGTCGGTTCCGATCGCGGGGGCCTGCCTGACCTTGCCCCTCGGGAACGGCACCCGTAGGTAGCCCGGCCCCGCGACCGCGCCCTCCAGCGGGACGAAGGCCAGGCGGCGCCGGCCCATCACGCCGACCGTGACGGTGGCGAAGAACGGCTCGTCGGTGGACGTCTCGACGTAGACCGACTCCAGCGTGCCGATCCGGTGGCCCTTCTCGTCGACCACGGCGTGGCCGCGCCACTCCCGGATGTCTGCCATAGCGATCCCCACGGCCTCGGACCTCCCGTGTCGCGGCTGCCACCGGCTGCACAGCCCGGAGCTTCCATCCTGCGCCGCTGCGGGCCCGGCGGCGCGACGAATGGAACATACAGGGGTGACCCGACCACTCGGCGGCAAGGCGCTGACCTGGGCTTTAGGCTGTCCGGCGGCCTGGGGGCCGCAGGGCGAAGCGGCGGTGGGCGGGCGCTCGGTCATGGCGCCATGTTGACTCCCAAGCTCCTCGGCGTGAGCGCCGGGGATTCGTACCACGCTTCGCGCGATACCGCTGCGCGTGGGCGTGATGGTTGGTTCCTGCTTCCTCCCCTGGTGGGGGTTGCTCGCGTGCCTCCCGATGTCCGACCGGGTGGTCTTCTGGCGATCCGCAGACCCCACATCAACGAGTCGCCGAGCGGGAAGCAACACGTAGATTCTCTGCGAGCCCTAAGTTCATCTATGGCCGAGTATCAGGACATCCACACAGGTAGATGCACTCTCGCCGTGCACGCCCACGTGGCCTTCCTGACGAAGTACCGGCACCGGCGGGCGCACCCGGAGCGGGCGTACCCGAAGCTCAGAGGCCGGTCTGGACCTCGACACGGTGGCGGATGTACTCGTCCGGGTGCGACCGGGCGATCGCCACGGCCGCCTCGACCAAGGCGTGCAGCTCCGCCGGGTAGGCGCGCGGCACCAGCGGGAGGCCGGGGAGGATGCAGCGGCGGACGTCGATGTCCTCGTTGGCGACGAACTCCCGCAGCGCGGCCTCGTTCCAGCTGTCCCGGACGGTCGCGCCCTCGTCGGCGGTCGCGTTGCGGCCGCCGACGACCGACAGGGCCGTCCAGTACCAGGCCCGGGCGGCACCGGCGCGCTCCGGGTCGGTGCCGGTCTGCAGGTAGCCGAGCAGGGCCAGGCGGACCCGGCGCTGACCGAAGGCGATCAGGGCGGGCTCGACGAAACGGCGGTTGAAGCTCGGGTTGGGGTCGTGGACCGCAGCCTCCATCAGCGCCTCGAAGTACTCCTCGGGCAGCTCGGACCGCCCGGCGAGCGCCTTGTGGACCTCCCAACGGGCCGCGCCCGGATAGTCCGCGCCCGGCGCGACCTCGGCCCCGAGCAGGAGGAGCAGTCGCGCGAGCCGCAGCTCGAACGCCTGCGACCCGTCTTCCGCGCGACCGGGCAACGGCTGGAGAATCCGCACCTCGCCGGCCGTGTCCTTCGTTTCCACCGACATCCTCCTCATTCTGAGTCATCGGCAGACTACTCGCTGATACACCCGTTCGGAGGTTGTTTCAGGACAGGTGGAACCTTGAACTGCTTGCGGGGTCAGCCTTTGACGAAGGTTCAGTCCTTGACGGCGGTGAACGGCCGGAGCCGGACCCCATGGTGATCGACCGTCAGGACGGACGACCGGGCGGGACCAGCCCCGACTGGTAGGCGATCGCGACGAGTTGGGCACGGTCGCGGGCGTCGAGCTTGGACATCGCCCGGTGCACATGAGTACGGACGGTGAACGGACTGACGAACATCCGCTCGGCGATCTCCTCGTTGGTGAGCCCGGTGGCGGCCATGGACATCACCTCGCGCTCGCGGGCGGTCAGCACGGCGAGCCGTTCGGCGGGGGCGACGGCGGCCGGGCCGGGCTGGGCGAGGAACTGGTCGATCACGGCCCGGGTGGCGGCGGGCGAGAGCAGGGCGTCACCGGCCGCGACGGTCCGGACGGCGGCGAGCAGTTCCTTCGGGTCGGCGCCCTTGCCGAGGAAGCCCCCGGCGCCCGCGCGCAGCGCCTGGGCCACGTACTCGTCGATCTCGAAGGTGGTGAGGATGAGCACCCTGGTGCCGGACAGCTCCTCGTCGCCGCAGATCTCGGCGGTGGCGCCGAGGCCGTCGGCGCCGGGCATCCGGATGTCCATCAGAACGATGTCGGGCTTGGTGGCCCGGGCGAGTTCCACCGCCTCCCGGCCGTCGGCGGCCTCGCCGACCACCTCCATGTCCTCCTCCGCGTCGATCAGCACCCGGAAGGCGCCGCGCAGCAGGGCCTGGTCGTCGGCGAGCAGCACGCGGATGGTCATGTGCGGTCGTTGTCCTTTCGGATGGTGCGATCTTGTCGGACGGCGCGGTCGGGGCGGGTGAAGCGGTCGGGCAGCACCGAGCAGTCCCGTCGGACGGCGGGGGCGGGTCGGGCCGGCTTGCCGGGGCGGTCCGGCTCCTCGGGCCGCGCGGCGCCGTCGGGCCGGGCGGCCTCCTCCGCCCGTGCGGCGCCGTCGTCCCGGGCCCCGGTGCGCAGCGGCAGCTCGGCGAGGACCAGGAAACCGCCGTCGGGCTGCCGGTCGGCGGTGAGCCGGCCACCGACCGCGCCCGCCCGCTCGCGCATGCCGATCAGGCCGAAGCCGCTCTCGCCCGGGGCGGGCTGGGGCAGCAGGACGGCGCGGGGGCGGCCGTTGGCGGGCGGGCAGCCGTTGGCGACGCTGACGGCGACCCGGCTGCCGCTGTAGGAGAGGGTGATCTCGGCGTCGGCGCCGTGGGCGTGCTTGGCGACGTTGGTCAGCGACTCCTGGACGATCCGGAACGCGGTGAGGTCAACGCCGGGCGACAGCGGCCGGGCTTCGCCCTCGACGGCGAGCTGGACCGGCAGGCCGGCCCGCTCGAAGGTGTTGATCAGCTCGGGCAGCCGGTCGAGGCCTGGGGTGGGTTCCAGCGGGGCTGGCTCCTCGGCGCGGCGCAGCAGGCCCACGGTGGCGCGCAGCTCTTGGAGGGCGGAGCCGGTGGCGTCGGTGATGTGGCTGAGCACCTCGCGGGCCTGGACCGGGTGGGTGTCCATGAGGTGGACGGCGATGCCGGCCTGGGCGTTGGCGAGGGCGATGTGGTGGGCGACGACGTCGTGCAGGTCGCGGGCGATCCGGATCCGCTCGTCGGCGACCCGGCGGCGAGCCTCCTCCTCACGGGTGCGCTCGGCGTGTTCGGCGCGCTGCTCGATCTCGGCGAGCTGGGCGCGGCGGTTGCGGATGGAGTCGCCGAGGGCGCCGGGTAGCAGGGCCCAGGCGAGGACGCCGATCCTCTCGCCGATCGGGCCGCCGGGGCCGGCCAGCAGGGACATCCCGGTGAGCAGGACGGCGGTGACGATCGAGGCGCGCAGGGCCGTGGAGCGGTCGGTGTGGACGGCGAGGAAGTAGAGCGCGAGCAGGAGGGGGGTGGCCAGCATCGGGGTGAGCCGGGGGCTGGTCGGAGTCAGCAGCATGGTGCAGAGCAGCGTGACGACGACCACCGCGCGCGGGTGGCGGCGGTGGAGGAACACGGCGGTGGCGGCGATCAGTGCCAGGACGCCGGTGGCCGGGTCCGCCGGGGCGAAGTGGCCGGTGGTCTGGTCGACGGTGGCGCCGAGGGCGGTGATCGCGATCATGGCCACGCCGCCGACGGCGTCGAGCAGCCGGGGGTGGTCGCGGCGCAGGCGCTGCCAGGTGTCGCTCATGCTCGGGCTCTCCGGATCGGGGTGCCCCGGCCGCCCCCTCGCCGGGTTCCGCCAGGTCGTGCCGCGCCGCGCCCCGGGTGGGGCGCGGTGCGCCGGTGGGGGCCGCCGCGCCGGCGACGGCCTCAGACAGCAACGGTAACGGTTGGAGCTCGAACCGGCGTCCGAGCCGACGGCTGCCGCACCAGGCCCCACCGCGGGGCGGGGCCTGGTCCGGACCGTGCCGGACGACGCCGGGCGATGCCCGGTTCCGCCGGGCCTAGGCGGTGACCGACTCGCGGACCGGGGCCGGTTCGGGGGCGACGGTGTGCAGCTTGCTGCCCTCGACGTCGACGTCCGGTATCAGGCGGTCGAGCCAGCGCGGCAGCCACCAGGCGCGGCGGTCGAGCAGGGCGAGGACGGCCGGGACGATGGTCATCCGGACCACGAAGGCGTCGAAGGCGACGGCCGCGGCGAGCCCCAGGCCCATCATCTTGATCATCGGCTCGCTCATCCCGATGAAGCCCGCGAAGACGGAGATCATGATGAAGGCGGCGGCGGTGACCACCCGGGCGTTGTGCCGGAAGCCGGTGACGATGGCCTCGCCGGGCTGCTCCCCGTGCACGAAGGCCTCGCGGATCCGGGTGACCAGGAACACCTCGTAGTCCATGGCCAGGCCGAAGACCACACCGATCATGAAGATCGGCATCATGCTCATCACCGGGCCGGTCTGCTCCACGCCGATCAGGTCGGCCAGCCAGCCCCACTGGAAGACCGCGACCACGGCGCCGAGCGCGGCGGCCACCGAGAGCAGGAAGCCGAGCGCGGCCTTGAGCGGGACGAGGACGGAGCGGAAGACCACCAGCAACAGCAGGACGGCCAGGCCGACGACCACGGCGAGGTAGGGCAGCAGCGCGTCGGTGAGCTTCTGCGAGACGTCGATGTTCATCGCCGTCGTACCGCTGACCAGGACCGTCGCCCCCGTGGAGGCCTTCAGGCCGGCCGCGTGGCCGCGGATGGTGTGGACCAGGTCCTTGGTGGCGGCCTCGGCCGGGCCGGTGGCCGGGATGGCGTTCAGCAGGGCGGTGTCCCCCGCCTTGTTGAACATCGGCGGCGTCACCGTGACCACGCCGGGCAGGCCGGAGACGGTCTTGGCGACCTCACCCGCGGCGGCCTTCGGGTCCCCGGTGCCCTTGACGTCCACCAGGACCGTCAGCGGGCCGTTGAAGCCTGGACCGAACCCCTCGGACAGCAGGTCGTAGGCGCGGCGCTGGGTGGTGGAGGTGGGCTTGGCCTCGTCGCCGGGCAGGCCGAGCCGCAGGTCGAGCGCGGGGGCCGCGAGCACGCCGAGGCCGATCACGCCGAGCACCAGCACCGCGAGCGGGCGGCGCAGCACGAAGCGGGCCCAGCGGGCGCCGCCGTTCTCCTTCGCCCCGGCCGGCTGGGCACCGCCCCCGGCCTTCTCGGCCTTGCGGACCTTGCGGGGCAGCACCTTGCGGCCGAGGAAGCCGAGTAGCGCGGGCACCAGGGTGAGCGCGACCAGCACGGCGATGACGACGGTGCCGGCGGCGGCCATGCCCATCTTGGCGAGGATCGGGATGCCGACCACGGAGAGCCCGGCGAGGGCGATCACCACGGTGAGACCGGCGAAGACCACCGCGGAGCCGGCGGTGCCGACCGCCCGGCCGGCCGCCTCCTGCGGCGTACGGCCCTCGGAGAGCTCGGCCCGGTAGCGGGAGACGATGAAGACCGCGTAGTCGATGCCGACCGCGAGGCCGAGCATCATCGCCAACGTGCCGGTGGTCGAGGAGAGGCCCAGCGTGCTGCCGAGCGCGGCGATCAGGGACATCCCGAGGCCGACGCCGATCACGGCGGTGAGCAGCGGCAGGCCGGCGGCGACCAGCGAGCCGAAGGTGATCATCAGGACGACGGCGGACAGCGCCATGCCGATCGCCTCGCTGCTGCCGCCCGTCTCGGGCTTGGCCATCAGCGCGTTGCCGCCGATCTCGACCTTGAGCCCGGCGTCCCGGCCGTGCTGGGCGGCCTGCTGGAGGGCGTCGGTGGCGCCCTTGGACAGCTCGCCCGCCTTGGCGGAGTAGCTGACCGTCGCGTACGCCGTCGTGCCGTCCTTGGAGACGGCGCCCTGCATCTTGAACGGGTCGACCGCGCCGGTGACCTGCTCGGCGTGGGCGATCTCGGCGACCGTCTTCTCCACGGTCTGCTGGTTGGGCTGCGCGGTGATCTTCTGGCCGGAGGGCGCGACGAACACCAGGCGGGCCGAGGCTCCGTCGGCGTGGCCGCCGGGGAAACGCTCGTTCATCAGGTCGAAGGCCTTCTGCGCTTCCGTGCCGGGCATCGCGAAGCCGTCGTCGGGTGCGGCGGGCGCCTTGGCCGCCAGGACTCCGCAGACCGCCAGCACGGCGACCCACAGGAGGGCCACCAGCCGGCGGCGGACGAAGGCCCATCGGCCCAGGCGGTACAGGAACGTGGCCACGGGAGAGCGGACTCCTTCGGGTTCGGGTTCGGGTTTCAGGGGACGGGTTCACGAGGGCGGACCTGGTCCGCCCGCAGCATGACCAATCCTCGATCGCGCACCCCTACTCCGTCGTCGTCCCTGCGCAGGCCGTTTGCGTACTGCGGACGCAGTACGGCCGTCCCCCGTACGGAGGAGCGCACGCCCCGCGCCGGGAGTATCCGGTGGCCCGCCCGCCCGGCAGCCGAGGAGTAGGGCGGCGGCCTACGGCGGGAGTAGGCGAGAGCGGGCGGGGGTCACCCGGGCGGGCGGCGACGACGGGCCGGGGCCGGCCGGGCGAAGTAGCGTGATGTGCCTGGCCCGACCGTTTCCATACGGTTCGGGCTGATCCATCCCGATCGGTGCTGACCCCAGCCCGCCGCCGGAGGTGCCTCATGGGCGTTCCAGCCGCCCGCATCGTGTTCGACGAGAACGACCGCGCGGCCGTCGCCGACGCCGTGACCGAGATGCTCACCACCGGTGCGCTCACCCTCGGCCCGTGGACCGAGCGCTTCGAGCAGGCCTTCGCCGCCGAGCACGGCACCTCGCACGCCGTCGCGGTCAGCAGCGGAACCGCAGCGCTGGAGGTGATCCTGCGCACGGTCGACGTCCGGGGCCGCGACGTGGTCGTCCCCGCCGTCACGTTCTACGCCACGGCCGGAGCGGTGGTCCACGCAGGCGGTCGCCCGGTCTTCGCGGACGTCGACCCGGCCACCCTCGCGCTCTCCCCCGAGACCCTGGCCGCCGCCCTCACCCCGGATACCGCGGCCGTCGTACTCGTCCACATCGGCGGGCTGGTCACCCCGCAGGTGGACGCCCTGCGCGCGCTCTGCGACCACCACGGGATCCCCCTGATCGAGGACGCCGCGCACGCCCACGGCAGCAGCCTGGGCGGCCGCGCCGCCGGGACCTTCGGCCTGGCCGGGGCCTTCTCCTTCTACCCGACCAAGGTCACCACCAGCGGCGAGGGCGGCATGATCCTCACCGAGTCGCCGGAGCTGCGCGACGAGGCCAGGATCTACCGGGACCAGGGCAAGGGTTCCTTCACCACCAACCACCACGTGCTGCTCGGCTACTCCTGGCGGATGAGCGAGCTGCACGCCGCCGTCGGCGCGGTGCACCTGCGCCGCCTCAAGGAGTTCATCGAGACCCGCCGCACCGTCGCCCGCCGCTACGACGCGGCGCTGACCGGCGTGGACGGGCTGGAGCCGGTGCTCGAACCGCCCGACTGCCGCAGCAACTACTACAAGTACGTGGCGCTGCTGGCACCCGGCGTCGACCGCGCCGCGTTCAAGCGGGCGGTGGCCGAGGAGTACGGCGTGCGGCTGTCCGGCGAGGTCTACGACCTCCCGCTGCACCTGCAGCCGGTGCTCGCCCCCTACCGGGGCGGGCCGCTGCCGGTGGCCGAGGACGTCTGCGCGCGGCAGGTCTGCCTGCCGGTGCACTCCGACATGAGCGAGGACGAGGCGGAGCTGGTGATCGAGGCCGTCTCGGCGGTGCACCGGCGGATGGCCGGGTAGCCGGAGCGAAGGGAGCAAGACCGTGCGGATAGCCGTCACCGGTGGCTGCGGGTTCATCGGCTCACACGTCGTGGACCATCTCATCGCGGCCGGCCACGAGGTCCTCGCCGTCGACACCACCGACAAGTACCTCAACCCCGACGCCGAGCACGCCCGGATCGACGTCCTCGACCTGCCGGCCCTGACCTCCGCCCTGGCCGGCAGCGAGGTGGTCTACCACCTCGCCGCGATGGCCGACGTCGAGCAGGTCTACGCCGACCCGGTCCGGGCCGTGCGCGTCAACATCGACGGCACCGAGGCCGTCCTGGAGGCCGCCCGGCGCAGCGGCCTGAGCCGCACCGTCCTGGCGAGCACCGTGTGGGTCTACGGCGCCGCCCTCACCGACGGTCAACTCGACGGCGAGGAACAGGAGCTGGACGAGCACGTGCCGATCGAGCTGGAGCACAGCGGGCACCTGTACGTGGCCACCAAGCTCGCCTCCGAGATGCTGGTGCACAGCTACCGCGAGCTGTACGGGCAGCACTTCACCATCCTGCGCTTCGGCATCCCGTACGGCCCGAGGATGCGTGACGAGCTGGTCGTCGCCCGGTTCGTCCAGGCGGCGCTGACCGGGCGGCCGATCACCATCGCCGGGGACGGCCGGCAGAGCCGCAACTTCGTCTACGTCGAGGACCTCGCCGACGCCCACGTCCGGGCCCTCTCCCCCGCCGCCGAGGACCAGACCTTCGCCCTGGAGGGCTCGACCGCCGTCTCGGTGCGCGACATCGCCGACACCGTCGACCGGTTGCTGGGACCGGTCACCATCGAACACATCGACGGCCGCAAGGCCGACTACACCGGGCGGCGGATCTCCTCCGCGCAGGCCAAGCGGCTGCTCGGCTGGTCTCCGCGGACCAACTTCGCCGACGGCGTGCGCCGGTACGCCGACTGGTACCGCACCTCCGCCGCCGCGTCCGCCGCCGGCTGACCGGGGCCGCCCGATGCCGCACGCCCTGCTGGTCTCCGGCTCGCTCGGCCAGGGCCACGACGTGATGGCCCGGGCCTGCGCGGACACCCTGCGGGAACGCGGCTGGACCACCCGCACGGTGGACGCGATGGCCCTGCTCGGGCAACGCTCCGGCGCGGCCGGGGAGGCCGTCTTCCGGCGCCTGCTCGACCTGCCCGGGGTCTACGACGCATTCCACTTCTCGGCGCTGCGCCCGGGCGCGCGGCTCGCCCTGCTCGCCGACGCGGCGGCCCGCGCCCGGTTGGTCCCGGCGCTGCGGGAGCTGATCGCGGCGCAACGGCCGCAGCTGGTGGTCTCGGTGTTCGCCACCGCCACCTCGGCCGTCAACCGGCTGCCGCACCGGGACTTCCGGCACTTCGTGTTCTGCACCGACGTCACGCCGCACCGGCTCTGGGTGCAGGAGGGCACCGACCTCTTCCTGGTCACCTCCGAGGTCGCCGCCTGCGCGGTGCGCCGCTACCGGCCGGACGCCGACATCGCCGTGCTGCCCGCGCCGCTGCGGCAGTCGTTCTACCGGCCGCCGGACCGGGCCGGGGCACGGGCCGAGCTGGGCGTGCCGCCGCAGGCCCGGTGCGTGCTGCTGATGTCCGGTTCCTGGGGGCTCGGGCCGATCGCCCGCACCGCCGCCTCGCTCGCCGCCGCCGGGCCGCACGTGCTCGCGGTGGCCGGGCGCAACCAGGAGCTGGAGCGGCGGCTGCGGGCGGCCGCCCGCAGCCGGCCCCGACTGCACCCCTTCGGCTACACCGACCGGGTCCCCGTGCTGATGGCGGCCGCGGACCTGGTGGTCACCAGCTCCGGCGACACCTGCAGCGAGGCCCGGGCGCTCGGGCGGCGGCTGCTGCTGCTCGACGTGGTGCAGGGCCACGGGCGGGACAACCTCCAGCACGAACTGGAGCTCGGCCACGCCGATGTCGCCACCGCCCGCCCGGCCGAGGTGGTCCGCAACGCGCTCGCGGCACTGGCCAGGCCGGAGCCCCAGCCGTCTGCCGGGGCCTCGCGGGACGGGTGGCGCAAGGGGTTCGGGGCGGCGCTGGAGCGGGTGGGGTTGGGGTAGCCGGAGATCGGGGACGATCGCGCCGGGTCAGGGCGGCCGAACCGGTGGTGGGCGCGCCCGCCGTACCGTGTCGGCCGGGGCCCTCCGGGCGAGGGCCCCGGCTTGGCGCGGGTCCTAGATCCGGACGGTCCGGAAGTACGTCGGGCCGTCCGTGGCCCGAACGTCCGTCAGGCCCGGCCCTGGGGTGCGGCGCCGGTGAAGTAGTTCGGACCGTTCTGGGCCAGGACGTACGTCGGGCCCTGGTCCTGCGGTTCGACGCTGCTGAAGTAGCTCGGACCGGTCCCGGCCTCGACGGCCGACGGGTCCGTGCCGCTGTCCGGCGCGGCCACTCCGCTCAGCGCGGCGGTGACGATGCCGGCCGCCGCGATCGCGTGGGCCAGTCCGCCGCTCCAGTCGGGCATGGGTGCCTCCCCCGTTGTCGGCGCGCCCGCCCCGGCGGTGGGCGCGGCTCGCCGATCGTCCCAACTAGCCCTGGCGGGAGGCAAGAGGCGGGACGGCGTGGTCGCGCAGCGGGCCGAGGGTGAGGGCGCGGTCACGACAGTGGGCGGCGATCAGCGGGAGGGCGGCGAGGGTGGCACGCCAGGAGTCGGGGGCGGAGGTGCAGTCGGAGTCGTGCAGCAGGAGGGTCGCTCCGCCGCTGAGACCGGGGCGGGCGGTGGTGTACACGGAGGCGCCGGTGGCCTCGGCCGTCCAGTCGCGGCCCCAGGCCGTCCACAGCACGCTGCGCAGGCCGAGGCGGCGGGCGGCCAGGGCTGGGCCGGCGGTCAGCACGCCGTACGGCGGGCGGTACCAGATCGGGCGGGCGCCGCACAGGTCGGTCACCGCTTCGGTGGCGCGGCGCAGTTCGCGCAGGTCGCGGGCCGGAGCCGGGTACCACTGCGGCCGGTGGTGCCAGCCGTGCACGGCGACCTCGTGGCCGCGCAGCACCAGTTCACGGCCTAGCGCGGGGGCGCGGTCCAGCATCGCGCCGAGCAGGAAGAAGGTGGCGCGGGCGCCGAGTTCGTCCAGCGCGTCGAGGACGTACGGGGTGCTCCGCGGGTCGGGTCCGTCGTCGAAGGTCAGGGCGAGGTGGCCCGGGTCGGTGCCGTATCCGGCGGTGCGCCGGGCCAGGGTGTGGCGCACCGGCGGGAGGCGGACCGCCGCCGGGGCGAGGTGCAGGAACTCCAGGCCCGCCGCGACGGCGAGGGCCGCGGTCACCCGGGGGCTCATCCGAAGCGGGAGGCCATCCGCCGGAACACGCCGGGTGCGACGCCGTGGATCCGGGCCGGGAAGCCGAGCCAGTGCGGAACGTAGAGGCGGTCGCGCTCGGTGGTGATGGTGGCGACCACGATGTCCGCGACCCGCCCCACCGAGACGGGGCGCGGCCGCTCGCGCTGGTACGGAGTGCCGCGCCGGTCGAAGAACGGGGTGTCCACCGCCCCCGGCAGCACCAGGCGCACTCCGACCCCGGTGCCGCGCAGCTCGTACCAGAGGCTCTCGGCGAACATCGTCAGCCCGCCCTTGGTCGAGGCGTAGCCCGATTCGTCACGCACGCCGACCTGGCCGGCCATCGAGCCGAGCAGCACGATCCGGCCGCGGCGGCGCTCCAGCATGCCGGGCAGCAGCAGGCGGACCAGGCGCAGCGGGGCGGCGAGGTTGACCTCGATCATCCGGTCCAGGATGTCGGAGGGCGTCTCGGCGAAGGGCCCGCGCCAGCCGAGGCCGGCGCTGGCGATCAGCGCGTCCACCCGGCCGGTCTCGGCGAGCGCGGCCTCGGCGAGGCGGGCCGGGCCGTCCGGCTTGCTGAGGTCCTCGGGCAGGGCGCGCCCGCCGGTGCGCTCGGCCAGCGCGTCGAGGCGGGCGCGGTCGGTGCCGGAGAGCAGGGTCTGCCATCCGGCGTCGGCCAGACGGGTGGCGGTGGCGAGTCCGATGCCGGAGGAGGCTCCGGTGATCAGCGCGACGGGCCGCTCGGTCGGGATCGACCGTCGGGCTCGGGACTGGACTTGCTGCGCCATCGCGCACCTGCCGCTCCGTGGGCGTTTTCGCCGTCCGATTTGTCCGGCAAGTCACCTTCGCATGACAGAGCCGTCCGGGCTACCGGGGCGGGACGGCGGGCTCCGTCTCGGTGTCCGTCCTCCGGGTGGACACTTCGGCCGACTCGCCCTCCAGTTCGCCGAACCGGGAGAGCAGGAACGTTCCGCCGACCGCCACCGCGAAGCCCGTCAGCGCGCACCAGGCGAAGCCCGGACGCGCGGCGTCCCCCAGCGAGAGCACCCCGACCAGGGCCGGGCCGAAGGTCTCGGCCACCGTCCCGGCGGCGGTCGCGGCCGTCACGGTGCCGCGCTGCAGGGCCAGGGCGTAGGCGAGGTAGCCGCCGAGGCCGCCGACGACCAGGGCGTAGGCGGCCGGGTCGGTCAGCATGCCGACCGGGCCGGAGGTGTCCAGGACGCGCACGGCCAGGCTGGTGACCCCGAAGCCCGCGCCCGCCAGCAGGCCGAGCCCGGCCGCCGCCGCGGTGCCCGCCCGACGGACCAGAACCAGGGTGGCCAGCAGCATGGCGGCGGTGGTGGCCAGCAGCGCCCAGTGGAAGGCCGCCGGGGCGTACTCGCGGCCCTCCTTGCCGGAACCGACGGCCAGCAGGGTGAGGCCGATGACCACCGCGAGGATGCCTGCGACGTCGCTGCGACGCAGTCGGGCGCCCAGCAGCCAGACGGCGGCCAGGGCGGTGACCGCCAGGCTGGCATTGGTGACGGCCTGGACGAGGAAGAGCGGGAGGCTGCGCAGGGCGACGATGCTCAGCGCGAAGCCGAGGATGTCCAGCAGGGTGCCGACGACGAACTGCCAGGACCGCAGCAGCGTGGCCAGCAGCCCCGCCCGCACCCGGTCCGCCCGCGGCGCCGAGCGCGCCCCGCGCGCCTGGAACACCGCCCCGAAGCCGAAGCAGACGGTGGCGACCAACGCGGTGGTGAGTCCCAGCAGCATGCCTCTCCCAGCCTCGCGGGCAGCATCGGTTCACCACCAGTCTGGGCCCGGGGTGGCGGGGGTGCACTGGCGAGGCGGTCGTGGTGTCGGGAGCGGCGGCCGTCGCCGTCGCCGTCGCGACGGGAGCAGCCATTCGTCAGCAGGAAGGAAACCGGGGCGGGCGGGTTCAGGGCCGCAGCGCCACGCCCGCGTACCCGGAGGCGTCGGAGGCCGAGACGGCCGGGTCGTCGGCCGTGGGCCGCCACTGCGGAGCCGGGACGATACCCGGGGGCAGCAGGGTCCAGCCGTCGAAGAAGCGGGCGAACTCGACGCGGGTGCGGGCCTGGAGGGCGGTGCCGGCGGCCTGGTAGATGCCGACGACCCGCCCCATCTCCTCGGGGGCGAACTCCACGGTGAGGTGGGTCATCACCAGGGCGCTACCCGGGGCGAGGGCGGACTTGAGGTGTTCGACCAGCTCGTATGCGCCGTGGGCATCGGGGACGAAGTGGAGCAGGGCGTTGAGGGAGAGCGCGACCGGGCGACTGAAGTCGATGGTGTCGCGCAGGCCCGGGGCGGCGAGCAGGCCGGCCGGGTCGGTGACGTCCGCCTCGACGTAGGCGGTGCGCCCCTCGGGGGCGCCGGCCAGCAGGGCCTGGGCGTGGGTGAGCACGATCGGGTCGTTGTCGGCGTAGACGACCCGGGCGCGCGGTTCGACGCTCTGGGCGACCTCGTGCAGGTTGGGTGAGGTGGGGATGCCGGTGCCGATGTCGAGGAACTGGTCGATGCCGGCCAGGGCGAGGGCGCGGGTCGAGCGGTGTACGAAGGAGCGGTTGGCCCGGGCGGCGTCGCGCACCCAGGGCGCGATCGCCAGGACGTGACCGGCGGCCTCGCGGTCGGCGGCGAAGTTGGTGAAGCCACCGAGGTAGTAGTCGTACATCCGGGCCGAATGCGGCACGTTCAGCCGCAGGTCGACCCCGTCGTAGAGACTCATCGCGCTCCCCCTCGGCATCGCGGACAACGTCCGAATTGCTCTGCCCACCGTATCCGGGGGCCAATCGTCTCCCGCCATGGCTCAACCTCTCAGCAGATCCCATGAGATGACAATCAGTATTCTGTTTGCAGCCTGGAGTGACAGGCCTGATGGAATGAGGATGGGCTCAGACAGCCCGACCCTCGGGTGGCACGGCGAGCAGCCGACGGCCACGGAAAGCAGGCTCGATGACGATCGACAGGGGTGCCCCCGTGCGCGGACACCGGGGCGGGACGGCGGTGGACCACACCGACGGGACCGAGGTGCGGTGGGTGACCGAAGCGGAACTCGGCTTGCGCCTGGACCTCACCTATGCCGCCTTCTGCGAGACGAACCAACCCGCTTGGCACGCCCTCGCGTTGACCCGGATAGGCAGCCAGGCCGACGCCGCACTGGTGGTCGAGGCGGTCAAGGCCGACCTGGCCCGCTCCTGGCCGCAGGTGCTGCGGTTCGAGGAACCGGCGGCGTACGCCTGGCGGCTGGCCACCCGGCACGTCGCGGACTGGGTGGCCGCCGAGGAGCCGGTGGAGGTGGAGGCGGTCACCTTCGCGGCCGTGATCGGGGCGTTCAAGCGGGTCGCCGACGGGCTGTTGCACAGCGAGGCGGACGAGGTCCGGCTGTACGCGGCGATCCTCGAACTGCCCGACCGGCAACGGGATGTGGTGATCCTGCGCTATCTGCTGGGCCTGCACGCCAAGGTGATCGCCGCATACCTGGGACGGCCGGTGGCGACGGTGCACTCCAACCTCCGGCACGCCCGGGAACGGCTGGCACGCCGGCTCGGGGTGCGTGAACTGCCCGACCGGGGAGCCGATCTGTGACCACCGACCGCGAGGAACGGACACCGAGTGGGGCGTGCGCCGCCGACGGGAGGCGCGCGGTCTTCCACGTGCCCCGAGTCGAACGCGCCAATGCCGAGCGGATCGCCGCCCTCCGGCAGGCCCGGTTGACGGCCGCCCCGGTCCACCTGCCCTCGGAGCACGAGCAGGCCGCCTTCGAACTCGGCCTGGTGGTCGCCCTGGTGCTGGGCGCGCCGTGCGCCTCCCAGGGGTTGGACCTGCTGGTCAATGCGCGCCGCATCCAGCCGGAGGGGGCGGAGGTGTTCGGCGCGCTGCTGTACGCCACCGGCAAGGAGGAGGGCGCCGAGTTCTGGTGGCGGTTCGCGGCCGGCTCGGGCAGCGGAACGGCCGCGTACTGCCTGCATCTGCACCACCTCAAGCTCGGCGAGACCGACGACGCGGACTACTGGCGGGCCTGGTCGGAGCAGCTGTCGACGGCCGAACGCCAGCCCGCGCCAAGGCCGTTGCGGATGAGCAGGCCGCTGCTGCCGGAGGACGTGCGGCGCGACATCCTCTCCCGGGTGCACCGGGGGCTCGCGCCGCAGCTGCCGCCCGCGCTGATCGCGGTGATCGACCGGCTGCCGTTGCAGGGCGGGGAGGGCGAGGGCGAGGAGGAGGTGCCGAACCCGTGGGAGCTCACCTCGGGGGCGACCTCGGCGTGTTCATGGGACCTGCCGTGGGGGCTCGACGAGGAGGCCGAGGACCCGTTGGGGTGAGTCCACTCGCGGCCACCCGCGCCCCCTCGTTCGGGTGAGCACGGCCGGCCGGGCGACGGTCTCCGCGACGAAGTCCGCCTCCTCGAAGGGGAACCAGCGGGCCGCCGTCCGCTCGGACGGTCCGGGACCGGCGCAACTGCGGCCAGATGCTCATGGGTTCCCCAGGCTCGATGTGCGGGCGCGCCGAACGGTGGTACCACGCCACGCTGCGCCACGACAGTGGTCCAGTCCAATCCCGCCATCCGGAAGGGCAGTTCACGGGCACCGACGATAGAATGCACACCATGGGAGAGCGCCCTGGCGCGCCCACCGCGCCGCCCCTCATGCTGGTCACCGACCGCGGCTCCCAGCTGATCGACCCGACCCGGGCCTACCACCTCGGCCGCGATCCGACCAGCGAGATCGTGCTGGACGACCCCCGGGTCTCCTGGCACCACGCGGTGCTGCGCACCGCCGCGGGCCACTGGCTGCTGGAGGACGTCGGCAGCACCAACGGCACCTACGACCAGGGCCAGCGGATCAGCCGCGAGGACGTCGGCCCCGGCACCCGGCTGCGCTTCGGCGATCCGGCCACCGGCCCGTCCGCGACCTTCGCCGGGCTGCCCGGCCCCGCCCCGGGCGATCGCACCGTCCTGCTCGCCCCGCGGTCCTCCGGCGTCTTCCGCAGCCCGAGCGCCGTCCTCCAACTGCCCAGCCACACCGTACGGATCGGGCGCTCGGACGACAACGGTCTGGTGCTGGACGACCTGGTGGTCTCCCGGCACCACGCCGAGCTGCGCGAACTGCCGGGCGGCGGCCACGAGATCGTCGACCTGGACAGCCACAACGGCACCTACCTCAACGGCCGTCCGGTCAGGCGCGCCCCGGTCGGCCCGGCCGACATCGTCGGCATCGGCCACTCCGCTTTCTGGCTGGTCGACGGCCGGCTGGTCGAGTACACCGACACCGGCGAGATCTCGCTCGACGTCCAGCACCTGGTCGTACGGGTCGGCCCGAACCACAAGGTACTGCTGGACGACGTCGGCTTCCCGCTCGCCGAGAAGGCGCTGCTCGCGGTGGCCGGCCCGAGCGGCGCGGGAAAGTCCACCCTGCTCAACGCACTCACCGGGCTGCGCCCCGCCGACCAGGGCACCGTGCTGTACGACGGGCGCGACCTGTACCGCGACTACGCGGAGCTGCGGCGAAGGATCGGTCTCGTCCCGCAGGACGACATCCTGCACACCCAGCTGACCGTCCGCCGCGCCCTGTCCTACGCCGCCGAGCTGCGCTTCCCCGACGACACCGCGAAGGACGAGCGCGAGGCCCGGGTTTCCGAAGTGATCCACGAACTGGGCCTGGACGACCGGGAGGGGCAGGTGATCGCCAGCCTCTCCGGCGGCCAGCGCAAGCGGGTCAGCATCGCGCTGGAGCTGCTCACCAAGCCCTCGCTGCTCTTCCTCGACGAGCCGACCTCCGGCCTGGACCCGGGCATGGAGCGCTCGGTGATGCACATGCTGCGCGGACTGGCCGATGACGGCCGTACGGTCGTCGTGGTGACGCACAGCGTGCTGAGCCTCAACGTGTGCGACCGCCTGCTGGTGCTCGCCCCCGGCGGCCGGACCGCCTACTACGGGCCGCCGACCGAGGCGCTGGCGTACTTCGGCCACGAGGAGTGGCCGGAGGCCTTCGAGGCGTTCGAGAGCGACTCCGAGGGCGTCTGCCAGCAGCGTTTCCGCGCCTCGCCGCAGTACCGGCGGTACGTGACGGCCGAAGCGGCGCACCTGCCGCGCCCACCCGTGGCATCCGCTCCGACCATCGGTCACGAGAAACCGCAGAGCTGGCTCTCCCAGCTGAGCACCCTGGTGCGCCGGTACGCCGCGGTGCTCGCCGCCGACCGGCTGTTCCTCACCGTGATGATCGCGCTGCCGTTCATCATCGGCCTGATGTGCCGGGTGATGGCCGGGTCACAGCTCACCGAGGAGAACGCCATCAACTGCCTGCTCACGCTCTGCCTCGGCGGGGTGCTCACCGGCTCGGCCAACTCGGTGCGCGAGGTGGTCAAGGAGCGCGCGATCTACCGGCGGGAACGCGTGGTCGGGCTGTCCAGGTCGGCCTACCTGGCCTCGAAGGTGGTGGTGCTCGGCGCGATCACGGTCGCTCAGGCCGCAGTGCTGACCGTGGTCGGCCTGGCCGGGGTCACGCTCTCCGCGCAGGCGCGGCCGAACGCGCCGCCGCCGGTGACCACCGGCGTGCTGATGCCCCAGCTGCCCGAGCTGATCATCGCAGTCGCGCTGCTCGCGTTCACGGCGATGATGCTCGGCCTGGTGGTCTCCGCGCTCGTCGACAAGGAGGAGAGCACGATGCCGCTGCTGGTGCTCCTCGCCATCATCCAGATCGTCTTCAGCGGCCTGATGCTCAAGCTGCACGGCGTGCCCGGCCTGGAGCAGTTCGCCTGGTTGTGGCCGTCCCGGTGGGGCCTGTCGGCCATGGCCCGCACGGTCGACCTGAGCCGGCTCACCGTCGCGACCCCGATCACCGCGGACCCGATGTTCCGCCACGAGCGCGCCGGGTGGGTGGCCAGCATGGTCGCGTTGCCCGTCCTCGCGGCGGTATACGGGCTGGTGGTGCTCGCGCTGCTGCGGCGGCACGAGCCGGCGATCATGCGCAAGTAGCCGCCCCGGCCTCCGCCGGTAGAGTGGAAACGACCTGTGGTGCGAGTGCCGCGCGCAGCCCCTGCCCCCGGCTCCGGCTCGCGCGGCGGAGGAAATGCGGCCGCCCATGGACGAGTACGCGTTCAGCCCCACCCACGTCGCCCCGCCGAGCGGGATGGCGACCTGGGCAGCCCCGGACCCGGCGCGGCCCTCCGCCCGGCTGGACCCGCTGCTCCCGGTGCGGCTGATCGCGAACCAGGGTGACTGGGCGCAGGTGCTCTGCTCCAACGGCTGGACCACCTGGGTGGACGCCCGTCTACTGGTCGCCCTCCCACAACCGCCGCCCACCGTCGGCGGCCCGCCCGCGCGGACCGCCGACCCGCGCCCGGCCCTCGCCGAGGCCGAGACGGCGCTGGCCCACTACCGGGCCCTGCTGGAGGACCTCGCAGCGGGCACCTTGGACCTGGAGTCCTTCCGGGAGCGGACCCGCGGGCTGCGGCTCGGCCTGGTGGCGGACGGCGAGGCGCTCTGGGTGTTCGACCCGGTGCACGACCGCTGGTGCTACTGCGACGGGCTGCAGCTGCAGACGTACGCGGCCACCGACCGGCCCACGCCGCAACCGGCTCCGCAGCGGGCGCCCGCGACCGCCGCCTCTGGGCCTGCGCCTGCGTCTGGGCCCAGGCCTGGGCAGACGCCCGCGCCGGTGCACAGCCCGTACGAGCCCACCCGGACCGGTGAGCTGTGATCCCCGCCGACCGGACCTCCGCACCCGGCCTGCCCGCGGGCCTGGTCGGGCGGAAGGTCGCGGGCTACCGGCTGGAGGGCGAGATCGGGCGCGGCGGGATGGCCGTGGTCTACCGGGCCAAGGACCTGCGGCTGGGCCGGACCGTCGCGGTCAAGCTGCTGGCCCCGGAACTGGCCCGCAACGAGGTGTTCCGGCGGCGGTTCATGCACGAGTCGGAGGCGGCGGCGGCGATCGACCACCCCCACATCGTGCCGATCTTCGAGGCCGGAGAGCACGACGGCATCCTCTTCATCGCCATGCGCTACGTCGACGGCGGTGACCTGCGTGCCCTGATCGACCGGGGCAGCCCCTTCCCGATCGAGCGCGCCGCGCGGCTGGCGCTGCAGATCGCCTCCGCGCTGGACGCGGCCCACGACCACGACCTGGTGCACCGGGACGTCAAGCCGGGCAATGTGCTGGTCGCCGCCGGGACGGACAGCGAGCACCCCGAGCACCTGTACCTGGCGGACTTCGGTCTCACCAAGAAGTCGCTCTCGCTCAGCGGGCTGACCAGCGTCGGCCAGATCGTCGGGACGCTGGACTACGCGGCGCCCGAGCAGATCTCCGGCAAGCCGCTGGACGGGCGCTGCGACCAGTACGCCCTCGCCTGCGTGGTCTTCGAGATGCTCGCCGGCACCCCGCCGTTCCGCCGGGAGAGCGACCTCGCGCTGCTCTGGGCCCACCTCAACGACCCGCCGCCGCTCCTGCGCGAGCACCGGCCGGACCTGCCGGCGGCGGTTGAGGCCGCGGTGGCCCGGGCGCTCTCCAAGGCGCCCGGGGAGCGGTACGCCAGCTGCCTGCAGTTCGTCGCCGAGCTGCGCGCGGCCACCGTCCCCGCCCCGTGGGGCGGGAACGGGCCGCCTACCCAGGTGGTCCCGGCGGTCGATCCGGGCATCGTCCGGGTGCCGGAGCCGCCCGCCTGGGCCGCGCCGGTGGTCCACCCGCCGCCCCGGGACCGAGCCTGACGCCGCACCGCGACCGAGAGGAAGCCTCCGACCATGAACGCCGTGAGCCAGGTCTTCGCCATGCTCGCCGCCGCGATCCACCTGGTGGTGTGGCCGCTGGAGAGCTACCTGTACGGGCACCCACGGGTGCGCTACCTGCTCACCGGCAGCACCGCGGACGCCCCGGAGGTCCGGCTGTGGCGCTTCAACGTCGGCTTCTACAACCTGTTCCTGGCCCTGGGGCTGGTCGCCGGCCTGGTCCTGCTGCACACCGGCCACTCCGGGTCGGGACGGCCGGTGATCCTCTACATCGGCGCGTTCATGGTGGCGGGCGGGGTCACCCTGTTCATTTCGGAGCCGAAGCTGTGGCGGGGCGCCCTCGGCCAGGCCGTCCCGGCCGCGGTCATCCTGATCGCCGCGGCGATCTGACCTCCCGCCGGAGCGGCCCGGCACCTCCCCGCGAGTGGCTCAGCCACCGCTCTCCGTCAGCTCGCCGCGGTGCCGGACCCGGGCCGCGAGCAGCG
This sequence comes from Kitasatospora sp. NPDC056531, assembly GCF_042794375.1. Classification (NCBI taxonomy): domain Bacteria; kingdom Bacillati; phylum Actinomycetota; class Actinomycetes; order Kitasatosporales; family Streptomycetaceae; genus Kitasatospora; species Kitasatospora sp. NPDC056531. The sequence goes on from NZ_JBHTTU010000005.1 coordinate 260,144, forward strand.
CGCCGAGCGCGCCGGTGAGCAGCCCCCAGCCCGCCGCCAGCGGGACGGCCGTCCACAGCGCCGGGCGCAGCCTCAGGCTGCCGCTACCGAATCCGGCCAGCGGGTTGTTACCGCCGAGCACGGTGCCGAGCAGATCGGCGAGGCCGCCCTGGCCGAGGCCGACGCCCAGGACGGAGAGCCCGTAGTCGGCGTCGATCCCGGTCCACAGACCGACCAGCAGCATGGTGACGGCGGCGGCCAGAGCGAAGCGGACGGCGTGCTGCCAGAGCCGGACGGTGCGCGGGGAGCGGTGGGCGGCGAGGAAGGCAGCGGCGAGCAGCAGGACGGCGGCCACCGGAAGCAGCCACCAGCTGCGGGCGTCGTGCTCGGCCAGGGTGCTGAGGTCGATGGTCGCCTCCCTCCCGTTCGGGGCGCGCAGCACCGAGCTGAGCGCATTGGGGACGGGCAGGCCGACCGCCCCCTCCAGCCGTCCGTGCCACTGGGCGCCCAGCCCGAGGCCGAAGGCCAGCCAGGCCAGGTCGGGCAGGGCGAGCAGCACCACGGCCAGGGTCTGCCGGGCGTTGCCGTGCACGATCGCGGTGAGCGCCCCGGCCACCGCGCCGATCACCACGTACGCCAGCAGCACCATCCAGAGTGCGAACGCGGGCGGGCGGACGGCGAGTTGGTAGCGCAGCAGGGCACCCGGCAGCGGCGCCCGCCGGGACACCGCGAAGGCGGCCGCGAGCACCAGCAGCAGCCAGGCCAGCCCGATGCCGATGGTGGTCGGGCCGTCCGCATGGAAGCCGACCTCCGGGGTGAGTCCGAGCGCGCCGCCGATGGTCTGCGCCAGACTGCCGCCGAGTGGGATCACGAACGTGTGCTTGGCCACGACGGTGATCAGCACCAGGGCGAGCACCCAGAGCAGCACCGTCCGGACGATCCGGCCGAGCAGTTCGCCGCCCCCGGCCACCGCGCGGAAGCGCAGTTGACGCAGGAACACCTCGGCCATCGCGACCGCGCCGACCAACGAGACGGTGAGCGGCATCGCGGTGACCCCGGCGTCCACGGCGGCGAAGCTGCCCGCGCCGCCGTCGAGTTGGACGGATCCGCCGACGGCGAGAGCCATCGTCGCGGCGAGGACGGACGGGAAGCCACCCTCGGGGAGGTCCCCGGCACCGGCCAGCCAGAGGCCGAGCGCGGCCACTGCCGCCATCACGACCAGCCCGGCCAGCACGACGGCGAACGCGTCCAGCCAGCCGCGTACGACGCCGGGCGGGCCCGCGGCCCGGGTGGTGGGCTGCTGCATGCCGCCTCCTCTGGCTGAGCGGGCCGGTTCGGTACCGGGGACTCGACTCCCACGGACGCCGGTCTCCCCGGGGTGTCGGGTTCCAGCCTGACCGACCGCCGGTGGGCACGCTCGGCGACGGCCCCGAAACCTGCTGTTGCGGCGAACGGGGCACCAGGGGAGAAATGGAACCCCAGTGGCAGGAGCTTCCGTGCCGGCTGTTCTCGCCGGCCGCCTGCGAAACGGAGCCTCGATGAGTCCCCAACCGCCTCCCTCCGGCCCGCCGAGCGAGCCCCCGTCCGGCCCTCCGTCCGGTCCGCCGTCCGGCCCGCTGGCCGGACCGCCGTCCGTACCCCCGCCGCCATCGGGCCCGCCCGGCCCGCCCGGCTCCGGACCGTCCGGGCCGCCTTCGGATGGTGGCGGCAGCGGTAGTGCCGGTGCCGGTCGCGGGCCGCACACGCCGTGGTGGCGCTCCGGCAGGGGCCTGGCGGTGGCGGCCACCACGGTGGCGGCGGCCGTGGTGGCCACCGTGCTGATCGTCAACAACCAGGGCGGCGGCAAGACCGAGACCCTGCCGACCGCGAACGAGGTCGCGCTGCAGGCGCCGGCCGATCCGGGCCCCGACCCGTTCACCCCATCGGTGGAAACCACGCCGGTGACTCCACCGGCACCCGCACCGGCGACCTCGCAGGCGCAGCAGTCCGGGCAAGCCGGGCAGTCCGGCCACAGCACGTCCCCGGCCGCCCTGCACAGCGTTCAGGGGACCTCGAACGGGCTCTACGCCGGGACGGTGTCCAAGCCGAGCTGCGACACCGAGCGGCTGATCGGAATGGTCTCCACCGGCGAGACCGGCCGGGCCTGGGCCTCCGCCGCGGGCATCGACCAGTCCGCGATCCCGTCCTACCTGCGCTCGCTCACCTCGGCGTACCTGCGGGTGGACACCCGGGTGACCAACCACAACTACAAGAGCGGCGCGGTGACCGAGTACCAGTCGGCGCTCCAGGCCGGCACCGCCGTACTGGTGGACTCCCAGGGCGTGCCCCGGGTGCGCTGCTCGTGCGGCAACCCGCTGAAGCCGCCGGTACTGGTCTCCGACGCCAAGTACACCGGGCACGCGTGGCCGGGCTTCCAGCCGACCACCCTGATCGTCGTGGTTCCGGCGCCGCGGCCGGTGACCGAGATCATCCTGGTCAACGTCGAGACGGGCGGCTGGTTCGCCCGCCTGACCGGACGGATCGACGTGGTGGACAAGCACGTCGAGGCGCCGAAGGGGCCGCTGGCACCGGGGGTTCCGCCGCCAGGGCCGATGAAGCCCGGCACGCCGTCGCCGACCTCCTCGACCTCCCGCGCCACGTCAGGACCGGGCTCGGCGACCACCTCGAAGGCGAGTCCCTCGGGGCCGACCTCGTCCGGTGCGACGTCCTCGGGCGCCACGTCCTCCGGAGCCACGTCCTCGGGCGCCACGTCCTCCGGAGCCACGTCCTCCGGAGCGACCTCGCCTGGAACGACGTCCTCGGGCGCCACGTCCTCGGGCGCGACCTCGTCCGGCGCCACGTCCTCGGGCGCGACCTCGTCCGGCGCGACATCCTCGGGCGCCAAGTCCTCGGGCGCCACATCCTCCGGCGCCACATCCTCCGGCGCCTCGGCGGGGACCGGCTCTGCTTCGGCTTCGACCAGTTCGGCCAAGCCGCCGGGAACGACCGCGACGACGAACACCCCCGCCGCATCGACGGCGGCGTCCACCGCCCCTTCGGCGCTCACCCAGTCGCCGAGCAACAGGACCACGACGACCAGTTCCGGCACGACCGCGGCGGGCACCTCCACGGGTTCCGGCACGACGTCGACCGCCACCGCGCCGACGCCCCCCACCACGACCGGCGCCACTCCCTGACCCCGCCCGACCCCGCTGCCACCGTCCGAACCCGGCCGGGGGCAGCGGCACGTCTCAGGGCAGCAGCACCTTCGCGCCCTCCGGCCCGAGCAGCCGGCCATCCGCCGCCCGGACCTCCACCGGGGCGACCGGCTCGCCCGACGCGCGGTCGACCAGCCGGGCCCGGGGCTCGCCCTCGGCGAAGAACCACTGGTCGCCCCACTGCCGCAGCGCGGTGATCACCGGGAACAGCGCCCGACCCTTCTCTGTCGGCTGGTGCCCGCCATGGTCGTGATCGACTACGGCCTGCAGTCCGTACACGTGATCAACCAACACCTCCTCTACCGGGTCCGCCCCGAGGCCCGGAGCCGCCTGACCGCAGGCCACATGCTGCTCTACTCCGCCGGCTGCGGGGGGCGCGATCGCCTCCGCCGTCGTCTACGACCACGGCGGCTGGACGGCCGTCTGTCTGCTCGGCGCCGCGACCAGCCTCGCCGCGCTCGGCTACTGGTGGGCGGCGGCCAGGCCCTGAGCGCCGGTCAGAGCTCGAACAGCGGGACGTCCAGCGCCGGCGGAACCGGCTCCAGGACGTCGCGCAGCGCCCGTATCCCGCGCCGGCACGTTGGACCGTTCCCCGCCTCGCCCCACAGCTCCGCGAGCTCGGACTCCTCCGCCACCACCCGGTCGAGCGCCGCCACCGCGAGCGGGCGCAGCTCGACGGGCAGCGGGGGTATCGGCTCGTCCGGGCCGTAGGCGCCGTCCACCGCCGCGCCGCCCGGGCACTGGGCGGCGACCAGCGCGGCGGCGGCCACGGCCGCCACGCCCTCGTCGTCGTCCAGGTACTCCGGATTCCGGGCGGCACGCTCCAGCGCCGCCCGGAGGAGTCCCGCCCGCGCCTCCGGTGCGGCATCGTCGAGGCCGCCCGCGAAATCCGCCGCGGTGTCGTTGTCGAAGGAGCCGATGCCCCAGGTGCCCATACCGACCCCCACTCGTGTCGTGTGCGATGGATGCTTGCACGCCCCACTGACAATTCGACCCGGCCTCGACTTCGGGGATATTCGCTGGCCAACCGCGCTTCGGGCGGGCAGAGTGCCGCCATGATCGACAGGGGACTGGACGGGGACGGGTACATCGCGCGGGAGGGCTCGCTGGAGCGGGTGCCCGCGGCGTTCGCGGCGGTGGTCGACACCGCCAGGGAGCGGATCGCCGCCGCCTTCGACCCGGCCCGGCTGCACAGCGCCTACCTCTACGGCAGCATCCCGCGCGGCACCGCGATCCCCGGCGTCTCCGACCTCGACCTGCTGCTCGCCCTGCACCACGAGCCCACCCCCGCCGACCGCGCCGAGGCCGACGCGCTCGGAGCCGGACTGGACGCCACCTTCCCCCAGGTCGACGGCGTCGGCGTGCTCCTGTTCTCCACCGGCACGCTGCTGAGCGAGCTGGAGCGCCACGACCTGGGCTGGTTCGTCGCCTGCCTGTGCACCCCGCTGCTCGGCGCGGACCTCGCCGGGCGACTCCCCCGCTACCGCCCGACCTCCCTGCTCGCCCGCGAGACCAACGGCGACCTCGCGCTCGCCCTCCCCGGCTGGCGCGAACGGCTGGCCGCCGCCGACTCGGACGCCGGGCTCAGGGCGCTCAGCCGCGCGGTCTCCCGCCGGATCGTCCGTACCGGCTTCACCCTGGTCATGCCCCGCTGGGGCGGCTGGACCAGCGACCTGGCCGCCTCTGCCGAGGCCTTCGCCGGCTACTACCCCGACCGCGCCGCCCAGTTGCGCCGCGCCGCCGTGATCGCTCGCACCCCCACGACCGACCGCGCCGCCCTCGGCATGCTGATCGACGACCTCGGCCCCTGGCTGGCGGCCGAGTACGCCACCGTCCACGGTAAGAAGGCCTCGCGCCCCTGACCGGCCGACCCCACACTCAGTCGACGCAGGGAATCCCGCCCGCCTTCACCGCCGGCCCCTGCATCGGCAGGCCCGCGGCCGGGTCGGTGGAGCCGTCCGCCGAGCCCGAGGCTCCCACGGTGGGGGTCGCCGGGGTGGGCGTCGGCGTCCGGCCCGCGGCGAGCGTGACCACGACGTGCCCCGCCGCGGCGGCGGAGGACGGGACGGCGGTGACCCCGTAGCGGGCCGCGATCTGCTGGGCGTCGGCCTTGGCGCCGCTGCCGTACGTCACCGTCGTCGCCCGGGTCCGCGCGGGTGCGTCCCCGATCCGGCCCGCCTGGTAGCCGAGTTCGACCAGCGCCTTGGACTCGGTGGAGGCCGCGCCCGCTCCCGCCGCCGCGTTGACGTCCACCACGGACTTGGGCGCGGCGCTGGGCGAGGCGCTGGGCGAGGGCGTCGCGGTGGCCGTCTCGCCGGGGGCCTCGCTCGGGGCTGCGGCCGGGGCCGCGGGCGCCGGTTCACGGTTGAAAAGCTGCCGGACGATCTTCTTGATCAGGTCCGGGTTGACGGTGTTGACCTCCTGCCCGCCGATGGTCTTGAACCCGGCGATCGGCAGGGTGTTGAACTCGACGTTGCCGCCGGTGAGGTTGGGCGCCTGCTGGGCGAAGTCGAGGATGTTCCACTCGTTGTCGATGACGACGTCCTTCTTCACCACCCCGAACAGCTTCTGCATCTGCCCGAAGTCGTTGAGGACGCCCTGCTGCTTGAGCCGGTACTCGACGGAGGAGATGAACGCCTGCTGCCGGTGGGTGCGGTCGAGGTCGCCGTTGGTGAGGTGGTGGCGCTGACGGACGAAGGACAGCGCCTGGGCCGCGTTGAGCGAGCTGATCCCGGCGGGCAGCTTGAGGCCGGTGCCGCCGCCCTCGTGGGTGGCGGTGCGGGCGATGATCGGATCGTCGACCGGGTGGTTGAGGCAGACCTGGATCGGCTCGACGGCCTTGGCGATGTCGTAGAAGCCGATCAGGTTGACTTCCGCGAAGTGGTCGATCGGGACGTCCAGGAAGCTCTGCACGGTCTGGATGGTGGCCGAGCGCCCGGCCTCGCGGCTCTGCCGCTCCAGCTCCGCCTTGGACAGGCCCTTGCCGGCGAGCTTCGCCTCGGCGGCCTCCTTGGCGATGCCGTAGGCCTCCTTGATCTTGTGCATCCTGCCGTCGGCGCCAGCGGTCTGCACGTAGTCGTCGCGCGGGACGGACAGCGCGGTGACCTTGCCGCCGTTGGCCGGGATGTGCAGCACGATCAGGGCGTTGGTGTTGTAGCCGCCGATCTCGCTGGAGCCCGCGTGCAGTTCGTCCTCGACGAACTGCTTGGGCAGGTCGTTGCCGTCCATGTCCTTGCGGCTGTCCAGGCCGATCAGCAGCAGGTTGACGGACTTGTCCAGGTGCGGCGGCGCGTTCTTCTTGGCCTCGCTCAGCGCGCTGGACTTGACCATGCCGTCGTCCAGGCTGCGGTACTCGTACCAGGTGAAGCCGCTGGCGCCGAGCACGGCGGCCGACACGGTGCAGGCCAGGGTGCGACCGGCCACGGTCAGCGGGGGGGCGCCGCGGCGCGGGGTCCGGCCGCGGGGGCGGGGGCGGTTGCCGCGCTCAGCCACGGCGACTCCTTCCGCTCGGGGCTGCGGCCCCGCCGGGTCGGCGGCGGTCGAGCACGGTCCGGATCACGATGACCAGCAGCGCGGCGGCCACCGCCTCCGCCATCACCGGGAACGCCCCGACCACCCAGCGCACCGCGCCGGTGCCGAGGCCCTTGCCCTGGTACTTGTCGGGGTTCGACAGGTACTCGACGCCCGAGGCCGTGAGCAGCACCACGATCGGGGCGGCGGAGACCACCCACCACCGGCCGGTCCGGCTGCACAGCGCGGCCGCGGCGGCCGTGCCGAGCACCGCGCCGACCGCGAAGAGGATGCCGACGCCGGGGCCGCCCAGCTGGTCCGCGATCCCGCCGAGCAGCGGCAGCCCGACCGCCGCCAGAGCCGCGAGCAGTCCGCCGCGCCGACGGGCCTGCTGCCTACGGCGCGAGGCCCCGGCGCGCTGGGCCCCGGCGCGCTGGGCGCGGGCGTCCCGGGCCTGCTCGGCCACCCCGCCGCCGGCGGCACGGGAGCGCTGGGCGGGCACGGCGCGGTCCTCGGTGCGCGGTCCCGCGTCCTGGTACGGCGTTCTCGCCCGCTGGCCGGCCATGCGCACTTCCCTCGATCGTTTCGGCTGCGGCGGCGCGACCACGCCACCGCACGTGCCGGGACGCCTTCCGTCCTGCGGCGGTCCCAACTTCTACAGATCTGTAGAGGTTGGGCTGGAGCATACAAACCCATTTCAGCAAAGTCACCCGCCGCCGTTCGGCAGGGCCGGACCGTCCGGTGGGCCGTCGTTAGGATGACCATGATCCCCGCCACGTCGGCACACCAACAGGAACGCATCAGAGGAGCAGAGCGTCACCATGTTTGAGAGTCTGAAGAACCTCGCGGGCAGGGCCACCGACCTCGCCCGCGAGCACAGCGACGTGCTCGGGCAGGGCCTGGAGAAGGTCGGCGACGTGATCGACGACCGCACGGACGGCAAGTACAGCGGGCAGATCGACACCGGCGTCGAGAAGGCGAAGGACTTCCTGCGCAACCTCGACGGGGACCAGAAGCCCGCCGAATAGACCTGCCGCGGGGCACGATCGACTGTACAGCGATCGAACGAGGGTACGGGCGGACGGGGAGGGGCCGGAAGCGGTGAGCGAGGAGAAGAAGGGGTCGCGCTGGGGGCGCTGGCTCGTGATCGGCGTCCTGGTCGCGGCCGGGTGGGGCATCGTCCGCGGGGGCGGGCACGACACCTCGGCGTCCTCTTCGCCGTCCCCCACCGCCACTGCGGGCGGGGCGGCCGCGGCCCCGTCCGGTGCGCCGTCCGCCGGGGCGCCCTCCGCCGCGCCGTCCAAGCCCTCCGGCCGCTACGACCCGGCCGACTACGCGGCCCCGGTGCGCCAGTACGCCGCCGAGGCCGGGGTCGATCCGCAGCTACTGATGGCGATCCTCTACAACGAGTCGTACAAACCGCACGACCCGGACCTCGAACGGGCCTGGCAGCGCAACAAGCCCGATGCCTCCTTCGGCATCGCCAACATGCACCGGGCCGCCTTCGACGACACCAAGCCGGGCCGCCCGTTCGCCTCCCGCCAGTGGGAGGAGCTGCCGGACGACCGCAACCTGGCGATCCAGGCCGCCGCCTGGCACCTGCACGACCTCTCCGGGCAGCTGCCCGCCCGGCCGAGCGCGCCGTTGAACAAGAACGAGCTGCTCGCCCTCGGCTACAACGCCGGCGCGGGCAACATGCTGGCCTTCGCCAGGGGCGTCAAGATCGGCCCGCAGGCGCAGGACTACCTGGACCGCCTGCACGACAACTGGGCGAAGTCCGGCGAGGCCGTGAAGTAGGCGCCGCCGCGGTCAGCCGCGCGCGCGGCGGCGGAGCCAGAACCCGGCGGCGACCATGAGGACGGCCGCGGTGGCCGTGCCGATGGCGGCCCACGTGGTGGCGTTGTCGGTGGTCTCGTGGACGGGGGTGGCGGTGGTCGCCGCCGCCGTCACCGGGGTGGGCGCGGACTCCGTGCTCAGGCCCAACGGCGCCGGGTCGGTGATCGCGGCCGCCTCGACGTCGAATTCGCGCTCGGCGTGGCCGAGGGAGGGGAACGCGCAGTCGACGGTCACCCGCCAGTGCCCGGCGGGCAGCAGCTCGCGAGTGGTGTACGTCCCCGGCCTGCCCGGGACGGCGACCAGCCGCCAGGGGCCGACGGCACGGCCGTCGGCGGCGGTCGCGGAGAGCGTGCCGGCGAACTCCTCGGTGACCGGGTCGCGGTCGTTCTCCCAAGTGGCGACGGTGCTGACGTGGCCGTTCTGCTGGCCGGTGAGGTCCAGGTGGACGGAGTCGCCGTGGGCGGCGGCGGGCGCGGCGAGGGGCAGGACGGCCGCGACGGAGAGGGCGAGGGCGGCGAGAAGCGGGCGGGTTCGCATGGCGGGCGTTCCTCGGAGCGGTGGGGGGTGAGGGTGCTTGGCACAGTGATGCCGGGTGCGGTCGACGTCGCGGGGGGGGGGGGGGCAGGCGCGGGTTTGTTCGGGTCGGGGGTGGCTACCTGGTGCTTCGCCAGGAAAAAATTGGGGGACGGCGGGCGGGTGGCGGGTGCCGTGGCAAAAAGAAC
>NZ_JBHTTU010000006.1:0-6878 GCF_042794375.1 Kitasatospora sp. NPDC056531
CCAACGACCGCAGACCGGCCAGCGCACCCTCCCGATCCCCGGCCACCACCACACCACGGTGCTCCAACACCGCACGCGACGACACCAGCGAGAACGCCACGTCCGCATCGCGCAGATCAGCGGAGCCCTCGACGAACGCCGCCAACCGCTCGGCCTGCGCCCGCAGCGCGCCCTCGGTCTTCCCCGAGACCACCCACGGCACCACCGGCAGCGAGGACGCGACCAGCCCCTCGGCCGAACCCTCGGCCGAACCCTCGGACGAACCCTCGGACGCGTCGACAGGAGCCTGCTCCAGGATCACGTGCGCATTCGTGCCGCTCACCCCGAACGAGGAGACACCCGCCCGACGCGGACCCCCGGTCTCCGGCCAGTCCCGCGCCTCGGTCAGCAGCTCCACCGCACCCGCCGACCAGTCCACATGCGAGGTCGGCTCGTCCACGTGCAACGTCCGCGGCAGCACACCGTGCCGCATCGCCATCACCATCTTGATCACACCGGCCACGCCCGCCGCGTACTGGGTGTGGCCGACGTTCGACTTCAACGACCCCAGCCACAGCGGACGGTCGGACGAGTGTCCCTGACCGTAGGTGGCGAGCAGCGCCTGTGCCTCGATCGGGTCACCCAGCGTGGTGCCCGTCCCGTGCGCCTCCACCGCGTCGACCTGGTCGACCGTCAACCCGGCGTTGGCCAGCGCGGCCCGGATCACCCGCTGCTGCGACGGGCCGTTCGGCGCCGTCAGACCGTTCGACGCGCCGTCCTGGTTCACCGCGATGCCCCGCACCACCGCCAGCACGGGGTGGCCGTTGCGCCGGGCGTCGGAGAGCCGCTCCACCATGAGCACGCCCGCACCCTCGCCCCAGCCGGTGCCGTCGGCCGCGGCCGCGAAGGACTTGCAGCGGCCGTCGGCGGCCAGGCCGCGCTGGCGGGAGAACTCCACGAACATGCCCGCGCTGGCCATCACCGTGACGCCGCCGGCCAACGCCAGGTCGCACTCGCCCTGGCGCAGCGACTGCACCGCCAGGTGCAGGGCCACCAGCGACGACGAACACGCCGTGTCCACCGTCACCGCCGGCCCCTCCAGACCGAACGAGTAGGAAATCCGGCCCGAGTTGACGCTGCTGTTGGTGCCGGTGAGGACGTAGCCCTGGAGGGCGGAGTCCTCGTGCATGCGCGGCCCGTAGTCCATCGCCGTGGCCCCGACGAAGACGCCCGTCCGGCTACCGTGCAGCGAGGAGGGGTCGATCCCGGCCCGCTCGATCGCCTCCCACGAGGTCTCCAGCAGCAGGCGCTGCTGGGGGTCCATCGACAGCGCCTCGCGCGGCGAGATCCCGAAGAAGGCCGCGTCGAAGTCGGCCGCCGCGTCCAGGAAGGCACCGTCGCGGGTGTACGACCGACCAGTCCGCTCCGGGTCCGGGTCGTAGAGGCTCTCGACGTCCCAGCCGCGGTCCAGCGGCCAGCCCGAGACGGCGTCCCGGCCCGCGGCGAGCAGTGCCCACAGGTCCTCGGGCGAGTTCACGCCGCCGGGGAGCCGGCAGCCCATGCCGACGATCGCGATGGGCTCGTCGGTCACCGAGCGCTCCACCGCCCCGGCGGGCTCGGCGGGCGATCCGAGCGCCTGGGCGTGCAGGTGACCGGCGAGGACCGCGGGCGTCGGGTAGTCGAAGAGCAGCGTCGCCGGCAGCGCCTGCCCGACGGCCGCACCGAGGCGGTTGCGCAGCTCGACGGACATGAAGGAGTCGAAGCCGAGTTCCTTGAAGGTCAGTCGACTGTCCACCGTGTCGGGGCCGTCCTGGCCGAGGACGACGGCGGCGTGGGCGCACACCTGTCGCAGCAGCTGCTGCTCGTCCGGCACCGCGGCCGTCGCGGCGCCGAGGGGCTCGCCGGCGGCCTCGGCGCCCGTCGTGCTCTGGGCGGCCGACGTCACCGGGGGTACCGGCGCGTCATCCAGCCAGTACGTGTTGCGCTGGAACGCGTAGCTGGGCAGGTGCACCGGCCGGGCCGGGCCGAAGACGGCGTCCCAGTCCAACTCCGCGCCTCGGACCGCCAGTTCGGCCAGCGAGCTGAGTACCCGGCCCAGCGAACCGTCATCACGGCGGGTCGAGGGAACGACGACGGCCGACTCGCCGACCGCCTCGATGGTCTCCTGAACCCCCATGGCCAGTACCGGGTGCGGACTGACCTCGACGAACACGCGGTGCCCCTCCCGCAGGAGCGCCCGGGTGGCCGCCTCGAACTGCACCGTGCGGCGCAGGTTGGTGTACCAGTACTCCGCGTCCATCTCGCCGGGCTCCAGCCAGCGTCCGGTGGTAGTGGACAGCATCGGGATCCGGGCCGCCTGCGGCTCGATCGGGGCGAGGTCGGTCGACAGCCGCTCGCGGATGGCCTCCACGTGGGCCGAGTGCGAGGCGTAGTCCACCGGGATCCGGCGGGCCCGGACGCCCTGCCCGGACAGCTTGGCGACGAACCGGTCGATCGATTCCGAGTCGCCGGAGACCACGGTGGAGCGCGGACCGTTAACCGCGGCGACCGCCAGCCGGTCGCCGAACTCCTCGAGCAGCGGGCGCAGTTCCGCTTCGCCGAGGGCAGCCGAGGCCATCCCGCCCGGTCCGGCGAGAACGGTCAGCGCCTGGGCGCGCAGCGCGACGACGCGGGCCGCGTCCGCCAGCGACAGGGCACCGACGACGCAGGCGGCCGCGATCTCGCCCTGGCTGTGGCCGACCACCGCGGCGGGCCGTACGCCCAGGGACTGCCAGAGCGCGGCGAGGGACACCATGACCGCGAAGAGCACGGGCTGCACCACGTCGACCCGCTCCAGCGAGGGCGCTCCCGGCGCACCGCGGAGCACCTCCAGCAGCGACCAGTCGACGTGGGGCCGCAGGGCTTTCTCGCACTCCTGCATCCGCTCGTTGAACACCGTTGAGGACGCCAGGAGTTCGGTAGCCATGCCGATCCACTGCGAGCCCTGGCCCGGGAAGACGAACACCGTCCCGCCCTGGGCGTCGGCCTGCCCGGTGGCCAGGCCCGCGCGGATCTCGCCCGCGGCCAGTGCGTCGAGCCCGGCGCAGAGTTCCGTCCGGTTGGCCGCCAGCACCACGGCACGGTGGCGGAAGGCGGTCCGGGTGGCCACCAGCGAGTGGCCGAGGTCCGCCAACTCGACGTCGGCATCCCGGAGTCGGCTGCCCAGCCGGTCAGCCTGGGCGCGCAGGGCCGACGTCGTACGGCCACTGACCAGAAACGGCAGCGGGCCGTCCGGCCGGGAGTCGGCGGGAGCGGGCCGGGACGTCGGCTCGACCGCGCCGGGGGCCTCGGACACCACCAGGTGGCAGTTGGTCCCGCCCACGCCGAAGGAGCTGACCCCTGCCACCAGCGGACGGTCCGGGTGAGGCCAGCCTGCCAGCCGGTCCTGCACCTTCAACCGCAGTTCGGCGAACGGGATTTCTGGGTTTGGGACGTCGTAGTTGAGGCTGGGCGGCAGCTCCCGGTGCCGGATCGCCAGCACGGTCTTCAGCAGGCCCGCGATGCCCGCCGCGCCCTCCAGGTGGCCGAGGTTGGTCTTCACCGAGCCCACGGCCAGCGGGGCCGTCCGTCCGTCCGCCGTGCCGTAGGCGGCGCCCAGTGCCGCCGCTTCGACGGGGTCGCCCACCTTGGTCCCGGTGCCGTGCAGTTCCACGTAGCCGACGACGGCCGGGTCGACCCCGGCCTGTCGGCAGGCCTCGGTCAGCACGGCTTGCTGTGCGACCGGGTTGGGCACCGTCAGGCCGCCGTCACCGGAGCCATCGTTGTTGACGGCACCGCCGCGGATGACCGCCAGTACGGTGTCACCGTCGGCCAGCGCCTGCCGGTAGGGCTTGAGCACCACCAGGCCGGCGCCCTCGCCGCGCACGAAGCCGTTGGCCCGGGAGTCGAAGGTGAAGCAGCGTCCGTCCGGGGAGAGCCCGCCGAACCGGTCCATGACCAGGGCGCTTTCGGGCGCCAGGTTCAGGTGCACACCGCCCGCCAGCGCGATGCTCGACTCCCCCTTGCGCAGGCTCTCGCAGGCCAGTTGGACCGCGACCAGCGAGGAGGACTGGCCCGTGTCCACCACCAGACTCGGGCCGTGGAATCCGAGGGTGTAGGAGATGCGGTTGGCGATGATGCTGCGGTGCAGACCGGTCAGGCTGTGGTGGCCGACCGCTCGGCCTCCGCGCCGGTGCAGCAGGGTCGCGTAGTCGTCCCGGATCGCCCCGGCGAAGACTCCGACCTGCTTCGAACGCAGCCGCTCCGGGACGATCCCGGCGTGCTCCAGAGCCTCCCAGGCCAGTTCCAGCATCAGGCGCTGCTGGGGGTCCATGGCCGCTGCCTCGCGCGGCGAGATGCCGAAGAAGGCGGAGTCGAACTCCCTTGTGCTGTCCAGGAATGCGCCCCACTCGGCGCCCGAGGTCAGCGGCTCCCCGGCCTCGTCCTCCGGCACGGCACGACGGTCCTCGGGCACCCGCCCGATGCTGCTGCCGCCCTCGCGCAGCAGTCGCCACAGCGCGTTCGGGTCCGCCGCGCCAGGCAGCCGGCATGCCATCCCGATGACGGCGATCCAGTTGTCCTGCTGTGTCGAGGTCGCCTGACCGGCTACACGGGACCCGCTCAATTTCAGCCACACTCCGCAGAAGGACAAGGAAAACCGACGGACACTCAGACGAGTCCCCGCTCTCCGCACACTGATGCTGCTCATCGCATCGCCCGCACGGCGAAGTCCAGTGCGGAGAACGGCGATTCGCTCTACTGACCAACCTTCACAAGACGGCAGGCGCCGTCACGTCATGAATACGCGCATATCCGTCCACACCCGGAACATCAAGAGGGAACCATTCGCCCTGAGTCCATGCAGAGGCTTGGGGCTGGCAAAGCCCGGCCCCTTACATGACAGCCGATCAGGAAAAGCACGATTCGGCGACAAGCCGGACACACATGCGCCCGGGTCTAGCGGACGGATGACTCCGCGCCGGAGCGGCCGTCGATCCAGCCGCGAACGCCGTGAAGTGAAGGTGAACAACGATCAGAAATGCAGGATCCAAGCCCTGTCATGAATCAAACCCCCGTGATGAGTGCTCTGTGCACTTGCGTACGAACGTACCCCCGGCTCAGGACGCCAGGCAAGTGTGATCTACGCCTCCCGACCGGGTACCAACCGCTCCGGACCAGCCAGAACGTGACCGGAGTCGGGCTCATCTGCCACCCTCGACCGGCTCTCGGCATACGAATGGAACCAAGGCCGCCAGTTCACTTCCGCTTCAGTCAACTTGGGGTACTCTCTGCCGGGATCCGGTGTCACCGGGCCGTCAACGACGCCGCCACGTGCTGCGGGCGCTGTTCATGCGCCTCGGGGCTGGATCGACAGTTCATCAGGGAAGTTCAATCGGGGGCGCGATCGGTGCCGAACTTCTCTCCGCACGCCGGGACCCGTCCCTTCCACGAGCACTGATCGGGATGCGCTGCTCTCGACTTCCCCGCTTGCGCCGAACTGGCCCAAATCATCGAGGAGTTTACATGAGTGACACTGCGGACCAGCTTCTTGCCTATCCCTTCAAGGGCGAAGCCTGTCCTTATGATGTGCCCGCCGGCTACAAGCACTTGCAGGAAAAGGGGCCGATCAACAGAGTCACCTTCCTGGACGGGAGCGAGGGCTGGGTGGTGACGGGGCACGAGGAGGCGCGCGCCCTGCTCTCCGACCCCCGGATCTCCGCCGACCGCAGCAACCCGAACTTCCCGCAGACCGCCAAGTACGCGCCCGGCATGCCGCCGGTCACCACGAACGACCCCATGCCGCGGGAGGAGCGGACCTTCAGCTACATGGACGGCGAGGAGCACAGCTCCCAACGGCGTCTGGTCATCCCGAGCTTCACCGTCCGTCAGGTGAAGGCCATGCGCCCGTTGATGCAGCAGGTCGCCGACGAGCTGATCGACAAGATGGTGGCCACCGGGTCGCCGGTCGACCTCATCTCCGCGTACGCGGCACCGTTCTCCCCCACTATGCTCACGCACATCCTGGGCATTCCCGAGGCGGAGCGCGAGTTCTTCCAGCAGCGCGTCCAGTCGCTCGCCGCTCCCATGGAGCACATGATGCCGGCGCTCCTCGACCTCGCCGGCTACCTCCCCGGCCTGCTGGAGAAGAAGACGGCGGAACCGGGTCAGGACCTGCTCAGCAGCCTCGTGTCCAGGAGCGAGGACGGCACGGCAGAGCTCACCCCACAGAACCTCCTGAACACCACCATGCTCGTGCTGATCTCGGGCAACGAGTCCAGCATGACGATGATCTCCCTCGGCGTTCTAGCGCTGCTGGACAACCCCGAGCAGCTGGCCGCCTTCCGGGCCAACCCGGAGCTCGCCCCCAGCCTGGTGCAGGAGCTGCTGCGGTACCTGTCCGTCGGCGGCTCCGCGCTGCGGGTGGCCACCGAGGACATCGAGATCGGCGACCGGCTGATCCGCGCCGGCGAGGGCGTGGTCATCGGGATCAAGGCGGCGAACCGCGACCCGAAGGCCTTCCCGGACCCCGAGGCGCTCGACGTGCGGCGGGGCGACAACCAGCACATCGCCTTCAGCCACGGCCCGCACACCTGCGTGGCGCAGAACTTCGCCACCGCGCTGTTGGAGACGGCGTTCACCACGCTCTTCGCCCGCCTCCCGGAGCTGCGCCTCGCCGTACCGCGCGAGGAGCTGCCGGTCGGCGGCATGGGGCTCTGGCGCGTCACCGAGCTGCCCGTGACCTGGTAACTCCGGTGACCACGGGCACCGCCTGGTGAGAAGGGCTGTGGGGGGGGAGGGGGGGGGGGGGCGCCCCCACAAACCCCCCCCCCCCCCCCCCCCCCCCCCCCGCCAAACAGATCCCCACCCCACCAAACAACCCC
>NZ_JBHTTU010000006.1:6888-82143 GCF_042794375.1 Kitasatospora sp. NPDC056531
GGGGGGGGGGGGAGCGGGGGAAAAGGGGGGAGGGGGGGGGGGGGGGGGGGGGGGGGGGGGGGGGGCCCCCCCCCCCCCCCCCCACAGCCCTTCGCCGTACCGGTCAGGCCCCGGCGGCGAGCGCGTCCAGGTGCGCGGAGAGCACCTTCATGACCTCACCGGGTCGGCTACTCAGGTAGAAGTGCCCGCCCTGGAACACCTGGAGGTCGAACACCCCGGAGGTGTGCTCCTGCCAGGCGCGCGCCTCCTCGATCGAGGTCTTCGGGTCGTTGTCGCCGGTCAGTGCCGTGATCGGGCAGCGGAGCACGGAGCCGGGCTCGCTGCGGTAGGTCTCCACGGCCTTGTAGTCGCTGCGCAGCGCGGGCAACACCATGCGCACGATCTCCTCGGAGGCGAAGACCTGGGAGTCGGTGCCGCTCATCGCCCGTATCTCCGCCAGGATGCCCTCGTCGTCGCGCTCGTGCACGTCCTCGTCCCGGTAGCGGGAGGGTGCCCGGCGGCCCGAGGCGAACAGGTGTACCGGGCCCTCGCCGTCACGCTCGAGGCGCCGGGCCACCTCGAAGGCGATGACCGCCCCCATGCTGTGGCCGAAGAAGGTCAGCGGCCGGTCGGCCAACGTGCGCAGCACCGGGTGGAGTTCGTCGGCCAGTTGGTGAATGTCCTCGATGCACGGCTCCAGACGCCGGTCCTGGCGGCCGGGGTACTGCAGGGCGATCACGTCGGTACCGGGGCTCAGTTGGGCCGACACCGGGAAGTAGAAGCTCGCCGAGCCGCCCGCGTGCGGGAAGCAGACCAGCCGGCTGGGTGCCTGCGGAGCCGGGTGGAAGCTGCGGCACCACAGGTCGGTGTCTGGGGCAAGTCCGGTCATGGTGGTTCGATCCCGTTCTCAATGGCACTCCGCGATCGCGGTCGTGCGAGGCCTGCCAGGGTCTGTCGATCGGTCATGACCGCACGGGCTCCACCCGGGTCGCAGTCCGTCCCCCTGATGGCAGCCAGCATAGAGACTGCCCATGGATCTTGTCCGCGTGATCCGCACCGCATCGAAGGTGCGCGTCGCACCGGTCCCGTCGGCCGTCCGGCGGATCCGCGCAGGCTCCGAACCGCTCGCCGCTGCGCCGACACCAGGTCAGGAAGCTTGTACCGAAGAGTCCGTTTCCTCACACTTCCGGACAGCACCGGTCAGGAGCAGATCATCCGTCGTGCTTCCGGTGAGCACCGGCACCGTGTCCCCGGCCGAGCTGGCCAAAATCATGCGCGCCGTCGGCCACGACGCGCCCGCGCTGACCATCCGGCGCGTCCCCGGGGGGCATCGCAGCAAGGTTGCCGCCACCTGGTACACCGACCTCGCCCACAGCACCCTGATCGGCCCGACCGTCGCCGCCACCTTCCCGAACCATGACTACGCGCTGGTCCGCTACGACAGGCCCCATGGCCCACCCGTATGGTCGAGTAGACCGCGGACGCGAGCCGACGCGGACTGCCACCGACTGCCACGGACCGGGGACGAGGGCGCATGAGCTGCCCCGTCATGCGGTGCGCATGGCAGCCGAGGCCCTCAGTAACCACCCGAACGAGTCGGCCGCGCCGCCGGCCGCGCAGCGCTACCCGGCTGCGGCCGGGGCGTGCACCGCGTTCGACCACATAAGCTGGACGGGAACATCGCCACTCCCGTCCGCGAGTTTCACTGACCTGAAAATGGCCTCGGCGGGAACCAGCCCGCGATCGGCCTCGTTGATGGGAAGATCGCCGATCTCGCCCCGGCCGATGTCCGAGTACCAGCCGACCTTCGACCTGTCGTTGAACCGAACGGCGTCCTCCACGTCGGGATCTGTCCGCGCCTCGTTGAGTTCGTGGTAGAAGGTGGCGACGACGTTTTCCCAGGAGTTGTCGAATTGGACTATGCCGTTGGATCCTTCCGAAAAGACCCCGACCGCGTAGTAGGCCGTCACGGCCTGGCCGTTCTTGGTCACATGCACCGATCCGTGGTACCCGCCCAGTCCGTGCGTCGAGTCACCATCATCGTCGTCGATCTTTATCAGGGCGCGCTTGCGGCGGGCGTGCTCTTCTTCGGTGCCGGGCGGGGGCTCAAAGTCGGGCGAGAAGCCGTCCACGAGGATGACCCCGCGCGGCAGCATCATGTTGATGACGCACTGCCCGGGATCATTGTCGCCGAGCGCCCCGCTCAGGAACAACTGACTGGCGAGCTCCTCCGCCTGGTCCTTGAAGAACCGCGATCCCTCCGGGAGTTCCAGGTCCACCACGGCGCGCGGCAACGCCCTGGAGCTGATGCTGCCCGAGTAGTACTGGGCCATGACCGATTGCAACGTACTGTCCGACATCGCCGCCGCGAGCGCCTTGTCGATGTTGTCCATATCGCTATCGACCCAGGCTGCGGCACCGCCGACAAAGCGGTTGACGAAGACCAGGTCGGCGATCGTCTTTCCGTGATGATCCTTCAGATCCCATTGCGGAATCTCACGCAACCCGTCAGCCGTGACCGCAGCAGCCGCGGCCTCGCCGACAAGCGCAGTCCGCCTGCTCGCGAGCGCCTGAGCAAATCGCGAGTTGGGGCCCACCACAACGCCGCGCGGCCTGATCTCCCCGTTCTCGGAATAGATCATGGCAAATATCCCCTTATGTATTAGCTGGGGCAAATGAAACCACGAAGATATTGAGGGTCTGGGCGAATTCTATTTCTCGTGCGGACACCCGGGCACCCGGGCACCCGGGCACCCGCTACCCGGTGGAACGCGATGGCAAAAGAGCTGGAGCGCGGCGCCGCAGACACTAGCTCCGATTCCAGTCTACCGCTGACGTGTCGTAGGGCACCGCTATAACCGGCTCACTGGCGACTCACGGACGTGCGCCACTCCTCGCATTACCGCCGATCACAGCCCCGTCAGACCCTTATGCAGACGAACAATCCGTGTTCGCCGACCCGTCGGCTGCGTCCCCCTTGTACGCCGAGGTCCGTCTTGCCCTTTTGCAGGCCGCCGACCACGGCAGGAGATCCAGGTCCCCGGCTTCGGCGACGAACGGGTGCAGCCGCTTTCCTCCGTGCACCGTCAACTCGCCTTCGGGACGGTCACCTTGAGGAGATCGTCAGGTCGACCTGCCGAGCGACCCGAGTTCGGCCGGAGACCCGATCAACGTCTTGCTACGGCCCGCTCCGGTCCCGGCCCGTCAGCCCGCCGTGGCCGTCACCCGGTCGAGGGAACCGGTCTTGGCCTGCTCCAAGAGCTCCGCCTCCACGGGCAGCGGCGCCAGGTCACCCGCGCGCCCGCCGCCCGTGCGCACCGGCGTGCGCGCGCCTCCGACCTGGAGACCATAGAGCCATGAGCCTGTCCCTGAAGAAGCGTCTCGCCGCCGCCTGCGCGATGGGCGCCGCAACCGTACTCGTCGCTGCCGTGCCGGCGTCGGCGCACGTCATCGTGCAGCCGTCCAGCGTGCCGAAGAACGCGACCGACCAGACCTTCGCGTTCCGCGTGCCCAACGAGGACGACAAGAACAGCACGGTGAAGGTGGAGATCGACTTCCCCACCGACCACCCGATCCCGTCCGTCAAGGTCGCGCCGGTGCCGGGCTGGGCCGACACGATCCAGACCACCAAGCTCGCCACCCCGATCCACACCGACGACGGCGACATCACCGACGCCGTCTCCCAGGTCGTGTGGACCGGCGGCCAGATCACCCCCGATCACTTCCAGGACTTCACCATCGAGCTCGGCGCGTTGCCCGGCGGCACGGACAAGGTCGTCTTCAAGACCCTGCAGACCTACAGCAACGGCAAGATCGTGCGCTGGATCGAGGAGCCCCAGGACGGCCAGCCCGAGCCGAAGAACCCGGCCCCGGTCCTCAAGCTGACCGCCGCCACCGCCGCCACCGCCAGCGACCCCGATGGTCCCACCCCCAGCGCCGCGGCGAGCGCCAAGGCCGACCCGCCCGCAACGAGCACCGCCACCGCGAAGGCGAGTAGTGACGACTCCACCGCCCGCGCGCTGGGCATCGCCGGCATCGTGGTCGGTGTCCTCGGCGTGGTGACGGGCGTCGTGCTCGCCCGCCGGGGCCGTGGCACCGGCAGGGGCACCTCGGCGTGAGCGCCCCGGCGGGGGCCGTACACGGCCGGTGGCGCTTCGGACCCAGCCCTACGGGGGGCGTGTCGGTAGCGCCCGAAGCGGTCCGCGATCAGCAGGCGACCACCGGCTACCAGACGGTCGGGACTGCCCCGTCGTCGTCGACGACACCGCCCTCACCACCTCCTGACACCCCGGCACCCCCAAGGAGCCGCGGCGCCCCGCGCTGCGGCTCCTCCCTGCGCTCACAGCTTCAGCAGCCCCCGCTCATAGGCCTTGGCCAGACGGCGCGGCACCAGGTGCTCACGCCCCTCGATGGAGAGCCGCCCACAGCGGCGCTAGATGAAAATGGATTTCATTTGCTGTGTTGCTTTCCGCCCGACCGACCGGAGGAGGACCTCATGGCCCGTAACGAGTTGCGCCCGATCATCAAGCTCCGCTCCACCGCCGGCACCGGCTGCACGTACGTGACCCGCAAGAACCGCCGCAACGACCCGGACCGGCTGGTCCTGCGCAAGTACGACCCCGCCGCCCGGCAGCACGTCGACTTCCGCGAAGAACGCTGATCCCCACTCGCCCCCAGAGGAGGAACCACCCCGTGCAGCCCGGAATCCACCCCGAGTACCGCCCCGTCGTCTTCCGTGACAAGGCCGGCGGCCTCGCCTTCCTCACCCGCTCCACCGCCACCGGCACCCAGACCGTCGAATGGGAGGACGGCCGCACCTACCCCGTCATCGGCGTCGAGATCTCCTCCGCCGGCCACCCCTTCTACACCGGCAGGTCCCGCGTCCTCGACACCGCCGGGCGCGTCGAACGCTTCCAGCGCCGCTACGGCACCGCCCGACGCTGACCAGCCACCCAGCCCACCGCCCGATGGGGCGCGCGCCGGTTTCCGGGGTGATCGTGGCCGAGGGGTCCGTCGCCGTGATCCGGGGGATGCGGGGTGCCGGTCGTCAGGTGGTGTGCCTGGTGACGAAGCCGGCGATGGCGTCCTGCATCTGCTGCAGGCCCGGCTCTTCCAGGGGGTAGTGGCCCGCCTCGTCGAGCAGGACGGTGTCGACGGGGACCTGGTGATGCGGGAGAGGAACGGCGTGCTCAGGTGCAACGGGGTCCAGCGGTCCTCGGCGGGCCCGGCACCGCCACCGGCAAGATCATCCTGACCGGCTGGGCGGTCGACGCGAAGGCTCGACCTGCCGCAGACTCCGTCCGGGATGCCTAGGACGGTGGCGGGTACTCCGCGGGGGCATCGGCACCGCCGTGGCGCAGCGTCTCGAGGGATGAGCCGCGTCGGCGCCGCACGAGCTCCCGCAGGGTGCTGACGTTGCGGTAGCCGACCCGGCCGGCGATGGCCTCGGCGCTGAGCGTGGTGGTCCGCAGCAGGAAGGTCGCCTCGTCGAGTCGGATGTCCTGGATGAACTCCAGGGGCGATCTGCCGAGGACGGTCTGCGCGGTGCGCTGCAGGGTGCGCTGGCTCACGCCGAGGGTGCGGGCGGCCTCGGCCAGCGGGGGCGGGTCGGCCAGGTGAGCGCGGGCCCACCGTTCGAAGGCGGCCATCAGCGGGTCCGCCTGGGCCAGTTGGGTGGGGAGGGCGAAGGCGGCCTGCGAGGGCCGGTCGCCGATCAGCAGGTACCGGGCGACGAGGTCGGCGAGGGCGGGGCTGCGCCGCTGCACCACCCACAGCGCGAGGTCGATGTGGGCGAAGGCCGCGCCCGCGGTGGTGACCGGGCCGTCCTGGATCAGCGTCCGCGAGTCCTCCACCGCTACACCGGGGTAGCGTGCGCGGAAGGCGGGGCCCAGCCACCAACTCGTCGTCGCACGCCGCCGTTCGAGCGTGCCCGACTCGGCCAGGAAGAACGTTCCGCTGCACGCGGCGGCCAGCGGGGTGCCGGAGGTGGCGCAGGCCACGGCGAGGTCGAGCAGCCACGCGTTGGCGGGCTCGCGGACCGCCGCGACCACCTGGTCGGGAGCCTTGAAGCCCACCGCCGGCATCAGCAACAGGTCCGTCCCGTGAGGGAGTTCCCCGACCGGAACGGTCGCCAGACTCAGCCCGTTCCCGGTGCGGACCTGCGGCCCCGCGCCGATCACGGTGACCGAGAACGGCGGTGCGCCACCGTCCCTCGTGCTCAGCGAGTTCGCCGCGCCGAGCACGTCCATGATCGCCGAGAGCCCCGAGTCGAAGACGCCGTCGACTGCCGCCATCACAATCCGCATGGCGCAAACGGTACTGGAAACGTCGTTTCCGCCGCTCGTGGCGGATCGATCACGACCCTAACGTCTTTCCCAGGCCGGACGTCCGCTCCCGGCCCCGCCGGGAAGCCTCCGACGGCATCGCGGCTCAACCACCGACCCACCATGGAGATCCCGTCATGACACTGAAGCTCGGAGTCCTCGCGCTGCTGACCGCCAAGCCGGGCAAGGAGGCGGAGCTGGCCGCCTTCCTGGACGCCGGCCGCGCCGTCGTCGAGGACGAACCCGGCACCCGGGTCTGGTACGCGTTCCAGGTCGACGGCGCGACCTTCGGCATCTTCGACGCCTTCGCCGACGAGGACGCGCGCCAGGCCCACCTCACCGGCCGCATCCCCGCCGCGCTCGCCGAGGTCGGCCCGGAACTGCTCGCCACCGCCCCCGACATCCGCCTGGTCGACGTCCTCGCGACCAAGAACCCCTCCTGACGCGACGACGTCGAAGAAGCGCCGATCTCCAGCGCTCACACCCGAGGTGGAGATCGGCGCACCCGGCCGGCCGCAGTGTTCGGAAGGGCATCCGCCGGAACCGACGAAGAGGCGAAGAGGTGGACTCCCGTGTCAGCCGTCCGAAGCGAACGGGCCGTCCTCGACGAACCGCCGCAGCCGGCGGGCGAAGGACTGCACCTCGGCCGGCGTCCAGGAGGCGGGCGAATGCAGTCGTCACACCCCCACAATAGCGTGCGCTACGCACGCATCAGCTGCTAGAGTCACCACCGGCCTCGATGCGTGCGCAGCGCACGCATCTGCTTCCCTTCACCACGCCCTGTTCTCCTGGAGGAACCCATGCCCCACACGAACATCGCCGCCGCGCTCACCGATCTGCTCCTCACTCCGGGCCTCGACCTGGACGAGGCCGCGGACCGCCACTTCGCCCCCGACTACCGTCAGCGCACCGACGGCGACTGGGCCGACCGACAGGACTTCCTCGCCCACATCGCCCACCTGCGCACGATCGTGGCCACCGGATCGGTCCAGGTGCACGACGAGCTCGTGGACGGGAATCGCTACGCCGACCGGCACACGGTGGCCGTCACCAAGGCCGACGGGTCCGCCGTCCGGATGGAGGTCTACCTCTTCGGCGAGTTCGCCCCCGACGGACGGTTCCGCCGGATCGAGGAGACGACCCTCCTGCTCGACGGCGCCGAGGGCGACCGGAACCTCGGCAGCGCCCGATGAGCATCCATCACCGGCACATGTGACGAAGGCGCGAGCTCCCCGACGCCGGTCCGGGCACGCGTCTCGGATGCCGGCGTCGGCCGGAGCCGCCGTGGCGTCGGCGACCACCACTCACGCCGATCCCTGCAGGAGCGTGCGTAGCGCGTCGAGGCAGGCGGCGATCGCGGGTTCGTGTGCCGTGTCGTGGCGAACGGCGATCTCGATCGTGCGGGCGAGGGTGCCGTCAGTCACCGGTCGCGCGATCAGCGCGGGCGGTAGGCGCGTGGCGGCCATGCGGGGGATCAGGGCGGTGTGGCCCACGCTTTCGGCGAGAGCGATCATGGCGGAGAAGTCGGTGCAGATGTTCCTCACCCGGGGAGTGAACCCGGCTGACCGGCAAGCCTGGAGGACGGCGTCTCCGCACGCGGTCTGCGCCGGGGCGGTGGTCCACAGTGTGTCCGCGAGTTCCCGCAGGGCGACAGGAGGCCCGGCCGCCAGGGCTGCGGGGTGGTCGCGGGGCAGGACGGCGACCAGAGGGTCGGTTCGCAGCGTCCAGGTTTCCACGCCCGCGGGTGGGGGTGTGGCCAGGTTGTCGTACCGGTAGACGAGGGCGAGGTCGACACGGCGCTGGAGCAGCAGTCGTACGGCAGCCTCGGGCTCGGCCTCGGTGACGTGGAGCTGCACATCCGGACAGGCGCCTTCCAGAGCCTTCCCGAGAGGTGCGGCCACCGGTGCGAGGGCACTGGGGAAACAGGCGAAACGGAGGGGGCCTGCGGGGCTTTCGGCCTCGGTGTGCAGGCGGATCCGGGCACGCTCGAGAGCTGCGAGCACGTGCTCGGTATCCCTGTTCAGCCGACGCCCCGAGGCCGTGAGGTGGATGGAACGGCCGGTGCGCTCCAGCAGGCGGGTTCCGGTCTCCTCTTCCAGCAACCGCAGCTGCTGCGAGACGGCAGAGGGCGTGACGCCGTGGAGGTCGGCCACGGCGGTCACCGTGCCGTGCACCTCCAGATCACGGAGCAGAACGAGTCGTCGCACATCGAGCATCAGTCCATCTTAAAGATGAGTTGTAGGAGATGTAGCTGGACACGGGGGCGCGTGCACGACGACCCTGACTGCTTCAGCCCAGGCCCCGAGCAGTGCCAGGAGAGTTCCGTGCGTGCCACCGTGATCCACGGCCCCAACGACATCCGGATCGAGGAGGTGCCCGACCCCGTCGTCCGACACCCCACCGACGCGGTCGTGCGGGTGGTGAACGCCTGCATCTGCGGCAGCGACCTGTGGGCGTACCGCGGTGTGGCCCCCCGGACGGCGGGCCAGCGGATCGGCCACGAGTTCCTCGGCATCGTCGAGGCGGTCGGCCCCGAGGTGCGGGACTTCCGCCCGGGCGACTTCGTGGTCGCCCCGTTCGTCTGGTCCGACGGCAGCTGCGAGTTCTGCCGCGAGGGCCTGCACACCTCCTGCCCGCAGGGCGGCTTCTGGGGCGAGGTCGGCTCCGACGGCGGCCAGGGCGAGGCGGTGCGGGTGCCGTTCGCCGACGGCACCCTGGTGCAGCTGCCCAAGGAGACCGCCGGCGAGGAGAAGCTGCTGCCCGGTCTGCTCGCGCTCTCCGACGTGATGAGCACCGGCCACCACGCGGCCGTGACGGCCGGCGTGCGACCGGGCGCCACCGTCGCGGTGGTGGGCGATGGCGCGGTCGGTCTGTGCGGCGTGCTCGCCGCCCGGCGGCTCGGCGCGGGCCGGATCATCGCGCTGGGCCGGCACGAGGCGCGCACCGCCATCGCCCGCGCCTTCGGCGCCACCGACGTGGTCGCCGAGCGCGGCGACGCCGCCGTCGAGGCGGTCAAGGAGCTGACCGGCGGTCTGGGCGCGCACGCGGTGCTGGAGGCCGTCGGCACCGAGGAGTCGATGCGGACGGCGATCTCGATCGCCCGCGACGGCGGCGCGGTCGGCTACGTGGGCGTGCCGCACGGCGGCAGCGCCGGCATCGACATCGGCCGGATGTTCGACCGGAACGTGTCGCTGCGCGGCGGTGTCGCCCCGGCCCGCGCCTACATCCCCGAGCTGCTGCCGGACGTCCTCTCCGGCACGATCGACCCCGGCCTGGTCTTCGACCGCACCGTCGACCTCGACGGCGTCCCGGACGGCTACCAGGCGATGGACAACCGCACCGCGCTGAAGGTCCGCGTCGCCTTCTGACATTCCGCCACGCCCACGGCGCCCCGGGACTCATCAGGTGACACGAGTCGCCGACACTCCCGACGCCTTTGTAGGATCCCTGACGGATCGGCGGCTCCGGGGCGGCGGAATCCGGTGCCGGTACTAGGGGGAACGGGAGCCGTCATGGTGTCCGTGGGCGAGAGACTGAGCACTGCGCGCGTCCGGGCCTTCATCGGCCGGGACGAGCAACTCGAGCGCTTCGGGGAGTCTTTGACCGGCGATCCGCAGGCGCCCTTCGCCTTCTACGTGTTCGGGCCGGGCGGCATCGGCAAGTCGACACTGCTGCGTCATCTGGCGGACCACGCCCGTGCGGCGGGCCGACCGCTCGTCGAACTCGACGGCCGCTTCGTCAGCCGGGACCCAGCCGATTTCGAGCGCGCGGCTGGTCCTTTCCTGACCGTTCCCGGCACGGTGTTGTTCGTGGACTCCTTCGAGCACTGCCAGTGGCTGGAGAGCTGGCTGTGGCACCACTTCCTGCCCCGCGCCGCGGACGGCACCCTGGTCGTCCTGGCCGGCCGGCTCGCCCCGCAGCCGCAGTGGGCCGCCGACCCCGCTTGGTCCGAGCTCCTGCACGTGACCGAACTGGAACCGTTCTCCGAGGAGCAGGCCCGCAGCCTGCTGGTCGCGGCACGGATCCGGCCCGAGCTGCGGGAGCGGGTGCTCCGCTTCGCCGGAGGCAACCCGCTGGCCCTGTCCCTCGCGGCAGCCGCAGGATCGGCAGGCTGCAGCAGGGAGGAGATATGGGCCCCCTCGGCGGACGTGCTACGAACCCTGCTGACCGGGTTGATCGGAGAGGTGCCCACGGCCGCCCACCGCCGCGGCCTGGAGGTGGCCGCACAGGCTTACTCGACGTCCGAGGAACTCCTGGCCGCGGTGCTGCCCGAGGAGGACGCCCATCTTCTCTTCTCCTGGCTGAGGGACCTCCCCTTCATGGAGTCCACGCGGCAGGGGCTCCACCCCCACGACGCCGCACGCGAGACGCTGGCCGCCGACCTGCGCTGGCGAGCACCCAACGCCTTCGCGACGATGCGCCAGCGCCTGGCGGACGAATACCTGCGCATACTGCGTGAGGCACCCGAGGAGCGGGTGTGGACCGTCACCGACGAGCTCTTCTACCTCTTCCGGGAAGGGAAGACCCTGGCGCGACTGCGCACCTGGTCCCGCGAGGACGAGGTGCACGACCGCCCCCTGCACCCGGAGGACGTCGACGTCGTGCTGCGCATGGCGGAGGAAACCGAGGGAACCGCCTCCTCGGAACTGGTCCGCTACTGGGCGCAGCGCCAGCCGGAGGCCTTCAGCGTCTACCGCCTCGTGAACACGGGCCGCATCGTGGCGTTCACCGCCCGGCTCGCCCTGCCGGCCCCTCCCGACCCCGAGGACCTGGCCACCGATCCCGTCGTCGCCGCGGCGTGGGCGCACACCGACGCCACCGTGCCGGTGCGCCCCGGCGAGCACATCGGAATAAGCCGCTTCTCGGTCTACCCGGAGCGCTACCAGGTCCCCTCCCGCGTCATCGACCTGAGCAGTTCCCGGGCCCAGGCGGAGTCCGCCCGTGCCCGCGGCCGCGCCTACGGCTTCGCCGTCTGGCGGGACGCCGAGACATGGGCCGAGCGCGTCAAGGGGACCCTCGTCGACACCGGTGCGCGACCGCGAGTCGGCGAGCACACCTACGGACTGTTCGGCGTCGACTGGCGCCAGGTACCCGTGGACGCCTGGCTCCAGCGCTTCATATCGGACGCCGACGTACCTGTCCGGTCGGGACCGTCGCCCGTCTCGCGCACCGCATTCGACCAGGCCGTGCGCGAAGCGCTGACGCACTGGCGCGACGCGGGCGCCTTCGCCGCCTGCGCCCTGATGCGCACCCGTCTCGCGGCCGACTTCAGCGATCCCGTCGAGGAGTTGCGCGCTCTGCTGCGCCAGGCCGTCGACGACCTCGCCCACGACCCGCGCGGAGTACGGGCCCGCGAGGCCCTGACGGCGGGCTACCTCTCCGGTGCGCCGACACAGGAAGCCGCCGCCCGCCGCATCGGTCTTCCGTTCGGCACCTACCGGCGCCACCTGCGCCAGGGCCTGGACCTGCTGTGCGAGGCCCTGTGGCAGCGGGAACTGCACGACCCCCCGGAGACTCCGTAGCCGCCGACCCCTCCGCCCGTTCGGCAGGACCCGGTGGACAGGTGCGGACAGGAGTGGACAGTCACCGCTCCTGCCGGGCCTGGATAGTGGACACCGCCCCGCACGAGGCTGTGCGCCATGAACCTCCACCGCACACAGTCGGGGCGGCTGCCGCCCGCCCCTCGGCCGGCAGCCGCGCTCACGGTGCTCGCCGCAGCCCAGTTCACCGTCATGCTCGCCACCTCGATCGTGAACGTCGCGCTGCCGCAGATCCGCGCCGGGGTCGGCCTGTCGGACGGCGGCACCACGTGGGTGGTCAACGCCTACGGCCTCGCGTTCGGAGCACTGCTCCTGGCGGGCGGACGGGCGGCCGACCTGCTCGGTCGCCGCCGGGTGCTGATCGCCGGCCTCGTACTGTTCGCGGCTGCCTCGATGGCAGCGGGACTGGCCGCCGCACCGAATGCGCTGATCGCGGCCCGAGTGGTTCAGGGCCTGGGCGCCGCCGCCATCGCCCCGGCTGCGCTCGCCCTGGCCATGGACCTGTACCCGCCCGGCCCCGGGCGCGGCAGAGTACTGGGGGTGTGGGGCGCGGTCTCCGGCGCGGGAGGAGCGGGCGGTGTCCTGCTGGGCGGCGGGCTCACCCAGGCGTGGGGCTGGCCGTGGATCTTCCACTCCGTCGCGCTCGGGGCGGTGCTGGTCCTGGCCGCGGTGGCGGCCCTCGTCCCGCGGACGGTCAGCCGTGCGGCCGGGCGGTTCGACCTGCTGGGCACCGCCACCGTCACCCTCGCCCTGACCTGCCTGGTGTGGGGGCTGACCACCGCACGCGGCGCCGGCTGGACGGACGGCCGGGTGCTGGGCGCCCTCGGCGCCGCCGCCACGCTGCTCGCGGCCTTCGCCGTCATCGAGCTCCGTCGGCCGAACGCGCTGATACCGCCGCGGTTGTTCACCACCGGCCGGGTGACAGCGGGAAACCTGCTGATGGCCTTGCTGGGGTCCGTGTGGATCGCCCTGTTCTTCTTCCTGCCGCTCTACCAGCAACAGGTCCTGGGATCCAGCCCGCTGGCCACCGGAGCGGGCCAACTCCCGCTCGCCGCGGCCAACATGCTCGGATCCACTCTCGCCCCGCGCATCTCCCGGCGGGCCGGCGCCACCGCGACCGTGACCGCGGCCCTGCTCACCGAGGCCGCGGGCCTGCTGTGGCTGTCACGGATCAGCGCTGACGGGAGCTACCTCGCCGACGTCCTCGGTCCGAGCGTCCTGGTCGGCCTCGGCCTGGGCATCGCCTTCGTCCAGCTCACCGCACTCGCCGTGGACGGCCTCCCGCCCCAGGACGCGGGTCTGGCCGGCGGACTGGTAAACACCACCCGCCAGGTCGGCGGTGCGATCGGCCTCGCCGCCCTGGCCACCCTCGCCGGCTCCGTCACCGCCCGCTCGTCCACGCACGAGCCGCACCTGGCGGCCCTCACCGCCGGCTACCGGGCCGCCTTCACGGTCTCGGCCGCCGTCCTGGCCGCGACGGCCCTCCTCGCGGTGCTCCTCATCCGGTGCACCAGCCCGCGGACCGCAACCGCAACCGCAACCGGCACGGCACTGGCTCCAGCACCAGCACCAGCACAGCCGTCCTGACTCCCTGATGTGCACCGTCCCGGACGTCGGCCGCCGGCCACGGACGATCCGAGCGCCCCCGACCTCAGCCGACGACCCGCTGTGAGCACCGCCCAGCCGGCCGCGTGCGAACCCGTGCCCGCGGATCCGCGACCCGACACGCCACCACCCGACACACCCACCACCCGAAGGAGCATCACCGTGAGGTCCGGCTCACCCCGTGTCACGACCGTGCTGATCGGTGCCGCAGCCGCCTGCGCCGCGCTCGGCACCACCGCCTCCGCCGCGCAGCCCGCCGAACAGCGTCTGCCGAAGGTCGTCACCGACTGGGCGTGCGCCTGGAACGGCACCGAACCCCAGGCGCTCGGCGGCCTGTTCGCCGCCGACGGCACCTACACCGACCGTGCCGTGGATGTCACCTTCCACGGCCGAGAGGAGATCGCCGGGTGGAAGGCCCGCGCCGACGGCCTCATCGACGACGTCCACGTCACCGTCCGAGCCGCGTACCGCGACGGCAACCACATCACCGTCGAATCCGTGTACTCCGGCCGCCTCAAGGGCGCGCCCGAGCCCTTCGCCGTGCCGATGGCCACTCTCCTCGAACTGAACACCCGTCGCCAGATCACCTCCGACCAGGACTACTACAGCCTCACCGCCGTCCTCGCCCAGTCCGGCCTGCCCGCCGACTGGACCCCGCCCACCCACTGATCGGCAACCGAGACCGCACCGTCGCGGTACGCGCCTGCCATCCGACGCAGGACGCCCCCCGGCAACTCCCCCGACAGACCGAAAGAGGTTTCTGCCATGACCGTCGAAAAGCCCTACCTGACCGGCCACTACACCCCCGTCGCCGACGAGATCACCGCCACCGAACTGACCGTCGAGGGCGACCTGCCCCCGGAGCTGACGGGCCGCCTGCTCCGCAACGGCCACAACCCCAAGCCCGGCGTCACCCCGACCCACTGGTTCAAGGGCAGCGGCATGGTCCACGGCATCCGGCTGCGCGAGGGCCGCGCCGAGTGGTACCGCAACCGCTGGGTGCACACGCCCGCCCTCGACGGCGCCCCCTACATGACCGAGCACGGCCCCGACCTGGCCGCCAGCACCGCCGGCACCCACGTCATCGAGCACGCCGGACGCCTCCTCGCGCTGTGCGAGGCGAACCTCCCGTTCGAGCTCACCCGGGACCTGGACACCGTCGGCGCCTACGACTTCGACGGCAAGCTGCGCACGGCGATGACCGCGCACCCCAAGGAGGACCCGGTGACGGGAGAGCTCCACTTCTTCGGATCCTCGCCGTTCCCGCCCTACCTGATGTACTACGTCGCCGATGCGAAGGGCCGGATCGTCGACAGCATCGAGGTCCCCGGGGCGACCGCCTCGCTCAAGCACGACTTCGCCATCACCCGCCACCACGTGGTCTTCATCGAGGGCAACGTCACCTTCGACCCCGCCGACCACTCCGGCATCCCGTACGGCTGGAGCGACACCCAGCCCGCCCGCATCGGTGTCATGCCGCGCGGAAAGGACGGTGCGCGGAGCGTCCGCTGGTTCTCCATCGAACCGGGCAACGTGCTGCACGTCGCCAACGCCTACGAGGACGGCCAGGGCCGCATCGTCCTGGAGGGCCCCACCGTGGATGACGAGGGATTCCGGCTCTCCTGGAACTGGTGGATCGGCGCACCCGAGCGCGGCACCGAGCCCGTCACCCGCTCCTACACCCGCCGATGGGTGGTCGACACGGTGGCCGGCAGTGTCGACGAGCAGATCATCGACGACCTGCCGGTGGAGTTCCCGACCCTCAACGAGGAGTACCTGGGCGTCGAGAACCGCTACCAGTACGCCGTCGCCTTCCCCGACGAGAAGGGCTTCGGCGGCTACGGTCTGGTCAAGTACGACCGCACGACCGGTGCCCGCCGCATCCACCAGATCGGCGACGCCCGCATGCCCAGCGAAGCCGTCTTCGTCCCCGCCGCCGGAGCCACCCGCGAGGACGACGGCTACCTCCTCACCGTCGTCTCCGACCTCAAGCAGGACGCCTCGCAGCTCCTCGTCCTCGACGCCTCCGGCCTCGACCGGATCGCCACCGTCCACCTGCCCCACCGGGTCAGCTCCGGACTCCACGGCTCCTGGATCCCC
This sequence comes from Kitasatospora sp. NPDC056531, assembly GCF_042794375.1. Classification (NCBI taxonomy): domain Bacteria; kingdom Bacillati; phylum Actinomycetota; class Actinomycetes; order Kitasatosporales; family Streptomycetaceae; genus Kitasatospora; species Kitasatospora sp. NPDC056531. The sequence continues at coordinate 22,436 of NZ_JBHTTU010000006.1, forward strand.
GACACCGCCCTCGACGGGGCCGACGACTGAACACCACCACCCACCAGGGGCCCCTCACCCCGAACATCCCTTATTCCGAGGAGTACTGATGAAGCCTCTGCTGTTCCCGAACGACGCCCAGTTCTGGTACGAGACCCTGCGGTCGTTCGGCCACATCGCCTACGGCGGAGCCGACTTCGGCGAGGTCGTCTCGACGAGCGCGCGCATCGTGGAGGGTGACTACGACAGCTGGCACGACGAGTGGCTGGCCACCGCCGACCGGGTGGCCGGCGAGGCCCGGCGGGCCCTGGCGGCGGGCCACCCGGTCAGCGCCCGGGACGGGTTCCTGCGGGCGTCGAACTACTACCGGTCGGCGGAGTTCTTCCTCCACGGCAACCCGTGCGACCCCCGCCACGACCACGCCTACGACCGCAGCGTGGAGTGCTTCCACGCTGCGGCGGCCCTGTTCACCCCGCGGATCGAGCCGGTCCGCATCCCCTACGAGGGCGGCACTCTGCCCGGCTACCTCTACCGGGCCGACACCTCCGCGACGCCCCGGCCCACCGTGATCATGCACAACGGCTTCGACGGCACGGCGGAGGAGATGCACTACTTCGGAGCCATGGCGGGCGTGGAGCGCGGCTACACCGTCCTCGTCTTCGACGGACCAGGGCAGCCCGGACCGCTCCACCACGACGGACTGGTCTTCCGTCCCGACTGGGAGAACGTCGTGGGCCCCGTCCTCGACTTCGCGCTGACCCTGCCGGAGGTCGACGGCGACCGCGTCGCGCTGCTCGGCAACAGCATGGGCGGACTGCTCGCCCCGAGGGCAGCGGCGTTCGAACACCGGCTGGCCGCCGTGATCGCCCTCGACGGCGTCTACGACCTCGGCGCGGCGGTCACCAACATCGTGCCCGGCGACCGGGTCGACGTCGAACGGCGGCTGCGCGCGGCCTCGGATCCCGAACTCGACACCCAGCTCGACCACTTGATGGCCACCAACCCGGTCATGCGCTGGGCGTTGAACCACGGCATGTACGTGATGGGAGCCGACACCCCCCGCGCCTTCGGCGCCGCGTATCTCGACCACCACCTCCGCGACGGCATCGCCGAGAAGATCGAGTGCCCCGCCCTGATCTGTGAGGCCGCCGAGGACCTGTTCTTCGCCGGGCAGGCCCGACAGCTCTACGACCACCTCACCTGCCCCAAGACCCTGATCGAGTTCACCGCGGAGGAAGGCGCCGACGCGCACTGCCAGGCGGGAGCTCAGCGACTCGCCCTCGCCCGGATCTTCGACTGGCTGGACGACACGCTGCAGCACCGGCCCGCGGTCAGGTAGGAGCGCCACGCGCGCCATGGGTGATGGTGCGCCGTGCCCGCGCCGGTGGCTGACGGCGCGGGCACGGCGCACCCGTTTCCGGTGCCGGCCGCCGTCGGCCGGCACCGCCTGCCCCGCCGCACCCACGACCCGACAACCACCCCACCGCCCCCGCTCCTCTCCCGGATCCACTCCAGCAACGAGAGCGTCGACCCCGGTGAGATCGAGCGAATGGCGCCGGCCGAGGCGATGTTCCTGCAGGCATACGCCGAAGGAAGCCGAATCGTCGCTTCCACTAGGCTGAGGCACGATGAGGACGCCAGCCCGGCGGCGGCCGCGGAGAGGGCAAGGAACCCGCAAGTGAATGACAGCAAGCTGCGCGTGGTCTGGGTCTATCCGGACCTGCTGAGCACTTACGGCGATCGCGGCAACGTCCTGGTCCTGCAGCGGCGTGCACGGCAGCGCGGGCTCGAGGTGGAGCGGATCGACGTCCGTTCCAGCGAGGCCATCCCCTCCACCGGGGACGTCTATCTGCTCGGCGGCGGCGAGGACCGCCCGCAGCGGCTCGCCGCCGAACGGCTCTGCGCTGACAGCGGCCTGAGGCGCGCACACGAGAACCGCGCGATCATCCTCGGCATCTGCGCCGGCTACCAGATCCTGGGCCAGCAGTTCGTCAACGACCTCGGCCAGGTCCAGGCCGGCCTCGGCATCCTGGACGTGACCTCCACCGGCGGGCGCACCCGCTCGGTCGGCGAGATCGTGGCCGAGCCCACCCCCGAGCTCGGGCTGCCGACCCTCACCGGGTTCGAGAACCACATGGGGGTGACGCAGGTGGGCCGGACGGCGAAGCCGCTGGCGAGTCTGCGGCTCGGTCACGGCAACGGGGTCGGCGACGGGACTGAGGGGGCGTGGCAGGACAACATCTTCGGCACCTACCTGCACGGGCCGGTGCTCGCCCGCAACCCTCGCTTCGCCGACTTGATCATCCGGCTGGCACTGGACAGCGGCGAGCTGCCCGGCCTGGACGACCAGTGGTACGAGCAGCTGCGCCAGGAACGGCTTGCCGAGGCCGAACAGCGGGCCTCCTCGGCAAGGCCCGCCTGACCGCTGGTCGCGATGCGGTAGCCGAGTTCGGCACGGCTCGTGCCGCCGAGCCGCTCCGAGGTGACGCGAATCCGCTCGGCGACGGTGCGGCGGCCGAGCGCGATCTTGCGAGCGATCCCGTCCTCGGCGAATCCGGTCACCCGCATGCGCATGATGCCGAGTTCCAGGTCGGTGGCCACCGTGTCCGTGGACCGCGCCGACTCGTCGCCGAAGGCGCCGGCGCGCTTCCACATCTGCTCGAAGTTGCCCTTGCCGAAGCGGATAACCGCCGGCTGGCGGATCTCCAGGGCGCCATGCTCACGCTGTTCACTGAGCGGAATGAAGGCGACGGACTCGTCGCAGATGATGAACCGGTCGACGAGCTCGTCGATGGTTCTCACCTCCCCGCCGGCGGCGACCACGTCGCGCATGTAGTGGCGGGTGGGGGCGTGCCTGCGCACTACGTGCTCGGTGCGCATCGCGGTCCGGTCGTGCATGCGGCCCGGGCGGTCCGCACCCGACCCCAGCAGACGGCCCCGGCCGTCGCTGATGGTGGTGGACCACCACCAACAAGCGGCGACCAGTGCATATCCCGACCGAGCACCGCCCATCACAACACCCCGGGCTGGTCAACGGTCGTAGCAACACCCCAGATCAGCTACCGCCGAGACGGAGCTACGCCCCTGCTCTCGGTGCGTCCGTAGCCGACGGTCCAGAGCTGGCCGTCCTGGGCGGCCGCGATCCTGCCGAGGACGCAGTCGTTGGTGGCCAGGTAGGGGACCGAACTGCTCGCCACTTCACCTGGATACCCCCCTAGGTATTTGACGTCGACAGCGCCGGGGAGTTACATTCGAAACCAAGATACCTAGGGGGGTATATGAAGGAATGAGATGACCCCCGAGATCGACCTCGACACCTTCGCTTCGACCTGGGCCGATGGCGGCCTCGTCCTGGATGTGCGCGAGCCGGAGGAGTACCAGGCGGGGCACGTGCCCGGTGCGCCGCCCGTCCCGCTCGCGAAGCTGCCCGCCTGGGCCGACGCCCCGGCGGACCGGCCGGTGTACGTGATCTGCGCGAGCGGCAACCGCAGCCTGGTCGCCGCCGACTGGATGTACGCCCGCGGCGTCGACGCCCGCGCGGTCGCCGGCGGCACCCGCGTCCGGGCCTGCGCCGGACACCCCCTCGTCACCGGCCCGCATCCGCACTGACCCGCTACCGCGCCACCCGGCGCACCTTCATTCCTCCGTTCACCTGAAGCCGCGGCCCGTCGCCGACCGCACGCAGCCCCACCCTGCCCGTTTTTATACCCCACCGGGTATATCAAGCCCGGTGTGAACCCTCAATCAGGAGGTTGATCCCCGTGTTCTTCGCCCAGTACTACCTCGACTGCCTCTCCCAGGCCTCGTACATGATCGCCGACGAGTCCACCGGCAAGGCGGTGGTCGTCGACCCGCGCCGGGACATCTCCGAGTACCTGGCCGACGCCCAGGCACGCGGCTTCACCGTCGAGGCGGTCATCAACACCCACTTCCACGCCGACTTCGTCGCCGGCCACCTGGAGATGGCCGCCCGCACCGGCGCGTGGATCGGCTACGGGCAGCGGGCCGAGACCGAGTACGCGATCCGCCACCTCGCCGACGGCGAGCGGATCAGCCTCGGCGAGGTGACCCTGCAGATCATGGAGACCCCCGGCCACACCCCGGAGTCGATCAGCGTCCTGGTCTTTGAGCGCGCCGCCGACGAGGTCCCCTACGGCGTGCTGACCGGAGACGCGCTGTTCATCGGCGACGTCGGCCGCCCCGACCTGCTCGCCTCGGCCGGCGTCACCGCCGAGGAACTCGGCCGGATGCTCCACCACAGCGTCCAGCACAAGTTGATGGGCCTGCCCGACGAGGTGCGCGTCTTCCCCGCCCACGGCGCCGGCTCGGCCTGCGGCAAGAACCTCTCCACCGAGAAGCAGTCCACCATCGGCGCCCAGCGCGCCACCAACTACGCCTGCCAGCCGATGAGCGAGGACGACTTCGTCGCCATCGTCACCGCCGGACAGTCCGCCGCCCCCGGCTACTTCGCCTACGACGCCACCCTCAACCGCCGGCAGCGCGACCTGTTCGACCCCGCCGCCGCACCCCGGCCGCTGCCCCTGGAGGACTTCCGCGCCGCACACGCTGCTGGAGCGGTCGTGGTGGACACCCGCAGCCCGCAGGAGTTCGGTACCGGCCACCTGCGCGGCGCGATCAACATCCCCGCCGACGGCCGCTTCGCCGAGCAGGCCGGCACCGTCCTGACCCCCGACAGCCGCATCCTGGTCATCGCACCCCAGAACCGCGAGGAGGAGATCACCACCCGCCTCGCCCGCATCGGCTTCGACCACGTGACCGGCTACCTGCCGGGCCCCGACGACGCCCTCGCCGCCATGCCCGACCAGGTCACCCCGGCCAGCCGCCTGACCGCCGAGCAACTGCGCACCGCCCTCGCCGGCGACCAGCCCCCGGTGGTCCTGGACGTCCGCAACTGCTCCGAACGCGCCGACGGCCACATCGACGGCTCACTCCACATCGCGCTCGGCGAACTGCCCCACCGCCTGGACGAGATCCCCACCGACCGCCCCCTGGTCCTGCACTGCGCCGGCGGCCACCGCTCCTCCATCGCCGCCAGCCTGCTGCGCCACCACGGCTTCGAGGACGTCTCCGACATCCTCGGCGGCTACGGCGCCTGGGCCCTGCTCGCCGAACCCACCACCGCCTGACCGACCCCCCAGACGCCGGGATCCGGCGCGGAGGCCGACCGTCATCAGCCCTCCGCGCCGGCCCCGGCCCCAAAGCCACATCCCAGCCCCCGAACCAACGGTGTCCGACGCGAGACCACCCCCACCGCCCCGCCGGACACCCGCGCCCAGCCACACCCCGACAAATACCCGGGTGGGTATTTAGCCCGCCTGGTAGAACCGGCAACGGAGACTCCATGACCACCCCCACCCGCACCCCCGCCGGCATCGACACCGCCGCTCTGAGGGACCTCACCAAGGACAGCAGCGGCCCGCGCCTGCTGGACGTGCGCACCCCCGGCGAGTTCCACACCGTCCACATCCCCGGCGCCTACAACGTGCCCCTGGACACCCTGCGCGAGCACCGCGCCGAGCTGCTCCACCACCTCGACGAGGACACCGTCCTGATCTGCCGCTCCGGCGCCCGCGCCGCCCAGGCCGAGCAGGCCCTCTCGGATGCCGGACTGCCCAACCTGCGCGTCCTGCAGGGCGGCATGGTTGCCTGGGAGACGGCCGGGGGCCCGGTGACCCGCGGGGCGGCCCGCTGGGAACTGGAACGCCAGGTGAGGCTGATCGCCGGTTCGATCGTGCTCGTCTCCGGACTGGCCGGCCTCGCGATACCCGGCCTGCACCTGATCGGCACCGCCGTCGGGGCCGGCCTCACCTTCGCCGCCGTCACCAACACCTGTGCGATGGGCATGATGCTCGCCAAGCTCCCCTACAACCGCGGCCCGCGCACCGACATCAACTCGGTGATCGCCGCCCTGAGGAGCCGGCCGTGATCACCCTCGCCATCGCGGCCTCGCTCCTGATCGGGATCCTCCTCGGGATCCTGGGTGGCGGCGGATCCATGCTCACCGTCCCGATCCTGGTCTACCTGGCCGGCCAGGACACCGAGCAGGCCATCACCACCTCCCTGTTCGTCGTCGGCGTCACCAGCATCGCCGGCCTGATCTCCCACGCCCGCGCGGGCCGGGTGCGCTGGCGCACCGGAACCCTGTTCGGCCTCGCGGGCATGGCCGGCGCCTACGCCGGCGGACGAGCGGCCGCCTACATCCCCGACACCGTCCTGCTCGTCGCATTCGCGCTGATGATGCTCGCCACCGCGGCCGCGATGCTCCGCCGCCCAGCCAAGGCCGCGAAGCGGCCACAGGGCGAACTCCCCCTCCCCCGCCTGCTCCTGCAGGGCCTCGTCGTGGGCGCGGTCACCGGCATCCTCGGCGCCGGCGGCGGCTTCCTCATCGTCCCCGCACTGGCTCTGCTGGCCGGCCTGCCCATGGGCATCGCCATCGGCACCTCACTGCTGGTCATCGCCATGAACTCCTTCGCCGGACTGGCCGGACACATCTCCGGCGCCCACCTCGACTGGAACCTGGCCCTCGCCGTCACCGCCGCCGCCGTCCTCGGCAGCCTCATCGGCGGCCGCTACGCCGGACGCATCCCCCAGCACACCCTGCGCACCGGCTTCGGCTGGTTCGTCATCGCCATGGGCCTCTTCGTCCTCAGCCGCCAGACCGGCCCGGCCGTCCTGGCCGCCGCCCCCGCGATCGCGGCCTGGTCGCTGCTCCAGCGCAGACGCGCACGCCGTACCGAAGACCCATCCGCAGCAGGGGCGGTGGCATCCACCCCGGAACCTGCCACCCGCCACTGACTGCCACAGATACCCGCTGGGGTATCCTGGAGGGCGTAGTCGGCACGAGCCAGGAGGAAACCGGTGAAGGTGGAAGAAGAAGCGACGAGCGCGGTCCTCAACCGGCTGCGCCGCGCCCAGGGGCAGCTCGCCGGCGTCATCGCCATGATCGAAGCCGGCCGCGACTGCAAGGACGTCGTCACCCAACTCGCCGCCGTCTCCCGGGCCCTCGACCGGGCCGGCTTCAAGATCGTGGCCAGCGGCATGCGCCAGTGCCTGGCCACCGCGGACGGCGACACGCCGCCGATGTCCGAGGCCGAGCTGGAGAAGCTCTTCCTCGCCCTCGCCTGACCGAACCCGAGCGGCCCGACGGCACCACCTTCGCCGACGGGCCGCTCGCGCGATGTTCGGCCACCCGAACACGTAGGAACCGCGGAACATCCGAGTCCGGGCGGTCGGAGAAGTGGCCGCCCGGATCGATGTGGTGGTCGCGGGTGGCGACGATGTGCGTGTAGCCGTCGCCGGCCGGGCGTCGGATGAGGTCGGCGATGGCGCGGGCCCGATCGGCGCCGCCCTTCACCGGAACTTCTTCACGACCGCCGACCGACTGGCCCCTCGGCCCGGGGAAGGCCGGCGATGATCAGGTCGAGGGCGAATTCGAAGCGCTGGTCGAAGTCGTCAGGACCGACGTACGGCAGGACCGCGGCCAGGGCCGGGTAGGTGTCGGCCGGGACCTGGTCCGGGAGGAGGACCGGTGCGGTCTCCTGGGCGGCCTGCTGTTCCTGGGTGAGGCCCAGGGTCAGGTAGAAGATCGACCAGTGGGTCCACGCGGCCGTGCGCGGCGAGTGGCCTGCCGCCAGCAGGGTGGCGATCACGGTGTCGGCGTAGCGCAGCGTGCGGGGCTCGGCGGCGAAGACGCCCGCGACCATTCTGGCGGCGTCACGGCGGGAGAGCAGCGCCGCGCGGCAGCGGCGGCTCAGTTCCTTGAGCCGGTCGGGGAACGCCTCGGGCAGCGGCTCGTCGAGACAGTGCGCGAGGAGTTCGTCGGAGGCCAGTTCGAGCAGGCGGCCCTTGCTGGAGGCGTGCCAGCGGACGGTGTTGTGCTGCACCCCGAGCCGGGCCGCGACGGCGCGCATGGTCACCCCGTCCAGCCCGTGTTCGTCGAGGACTGTCAGCGTGGCGGCGACGATCTCGCCCCGTGTCGTACCCATCCGATGCGCCTTCCCGTCGGCTTCCACACCCCTGTTGTCCAATGGACAATTCTAGGGCATGCTCACTCTTGTCCAACGGACAAGAGTGAGAGGAAGTGGTTGTCATGCTCGACGTGCTCATCGCCGGGGCCGGGCCGGTGGGGCTCTGGCTCGCCGCGGAGTTGCGCCTGTACGGGGTGGAGGTGACCGTCGTGGAACGCCGGGCGACACCGGACGGACGCTCGCGCGCGGTCGGCATGCAGGCCGGCACGCTGGACACCTTCGCCACCCGCGGACTCGCGGAGCGGTTCATCGAACGCGGCACCCCGGTGCCGACCGGCCACTTCGGCGCGGCGACCACCCGGCTGGACTTCTCCACAGTCGGGGCGGTGCACCCGTTCATGCTGGCACTCGGTCAGTCCGTCACCGAACGGCTCCTGGAGGAGCACGCGGTCGCCGTGGGCGCCCGGGTGCTGCGCGGGGAGGAGGTCGTCTCGCTCACCCGGGGGCCGGACGCCGTCGAGGTGGTGATCCGGGCCGGCGGCACCCACCGGACCGTGCGGGCCCGCTGGGTGGTGGGCTGCGACGGCACCCGCAGCGCGGTGCGCCAGGCGGCCGGCATCGACTTCCCCGGTCAGGACACCACGCTGACCGGGTGGCTCGCCGACGTCGAACTCGACGATCCGCCCACCGCGCCGCTCGCCGCCACCGGGCCGGCCGGTTCGTTCCTGGCGGCCCCGATCGGCGACGGCGTCCACCGGCTGGCGGGCCTCTCCACGGCCACCATGCACCACGGCACCGGCGAACCGCTGACCCTGGAGGAGGTGCGCGAGCAGACCCGCAAACTACTGGGACGGGACCTGGGCATCCGCAACCCCCGCTGGCTGTCGCGCTACGGCAACGCCACCCGCCAGGCCGCGCGGTACCGGGCCGGACGGGTGCTGGTGGCCGGGGACGCGGCACACATGTTCTTCCCGGCCGGCGGGCAGGGCATGAACCTCGGCATCCAGGACGCCACCAACCTGGGCTGGAAGCTGGCAGCCACCCTCCAGGGCCGGGCACCCGACGCACTTCTCGACAGCTACGACACGGAGCGCCGGCCGGCCGCCCGCGCCGTCATCGACAACACCCGCGCGCAACTCGCCCTGTTCGCCGCGGCGAGCCCGGAGCAGATCGCGCTGCGCGAGGTCTGGTCCGCCGCACTGGCCGAACCGGAGACCAACCGCCAGTGGGCGCGCCGGATCGCCGGCTTCGACGACCCGCTCCCCACCGACACCGCACCCGGCGCGCACCCGCTGAACGGCACCCGACTGGCCGGCCTCGCTCTGGACACGCCCGACGCACCCACCGCCCACCCGCTGATGCACCACGGCCGGCCGCTGCTGCTGGACCTCGGCGGGACGCGGACGCCGTGCCCCACGGACGGCCTGGAACAGCGAGCAGCTTCCGTCAACGCCGAAACAACGGATCCGATCTGGCGGGACGTCACCGCCGTCCTCATCCGGCCGGACGCCCGGATCGCCTGGGCCAGCACCGACACCGACCCGCAGCGCCGGGCCGCGGACTGCCTCACCGCCCTGCGCACCCTGCGCCGCTGAGTACGCTCGGCGATCCCACCCTCCGGACCCGCTCGGCGCCCCAGGCGTCGAGCCGTTGGTCTACGCGCGCGTGAGGTTCGGAAGCAGGCACTCACCGGCCGGCGACACGGATCCGCGTGCCGGCGTCACGATTCCGCGAAGGGGCCGGTGGTGACGAAGCGGTGGAGCTGGCGGGCGAAGGCCCGCGCCTCGTCGGGTGGCCAGGAGGCGAGGGACGCCTCGATGTACGTGGCGAGGCGCTGCCGGGTGGTTTCGACCGCCCACCGTCCGGCTTCGGTCAGAGCGAGCAGGGTGGCGCGGCGGTCGTGGGGGTCGGGTTCGCGGCGCAGCAGGCCGGCTTCCTCCAGTCGGGTGGCGCGGCGGGTGACGCCGGAGCGGTCCAGGCCGATCTCACCGGCGAGGTCGGCGGCGCTGCGCGGGCCGGTGCGGGCGAGGCCGCTGAGGACGGGGTACGTGGTCTCGTCCAGGCCCTCGCCCAGGTCGTCTGTCAGGCGTCGGTACAGCCGTGCTCGGGTGTCGCGCTTGAGCAGCGTTCCCAGGGCGTCGGCGATCTCGTGTCCCACATCGTTCGGCATGACTCCAGATTAGCGTGCGCAGCGCACGCAATCTGCGGTACTGTGCAGATGCGTGCTCGACGCACGCATATTTTGCCGGAACGTGAATCCCGAGGAGATCCCCATGACCGCCGCCACCACTCGCACCGACGTCGTCGCCGCCCTCACCGACCTGCTCTTCACCCCCGGTCTGGAGCTGGCCGAGGCCGTCGACCGGCACTTCGCCCCCGACTACCGCCAGCGCACCGACGGCCGCTGGGACAACCGCGAGGAGTTCACGACCCACATCGCCCACCTGCGCACGATCGTTGCCGGCGGCGAGATCCAGGTCCTGGAGGAGCTCGTGCAGGGCGACCTCTACGCGGACCGCCACATCATCGACATCCACAAGACCGACGGCTCCTCCGTGCGCGTGGAGGTCTACCTCTTCGCCGAGTTCGCGGCCGACGGCCGGTTCCGCCGCATCGAGGAGACCACCCTCATGCTCCAGGGCGCCGACGCCGACCGGAACATCGGCAGCGCCCGCTGACCCGGCGGCCCCGCCGTCCGGCCGAGTCGGCTGTCGACGGCCGGCATTGACACCCCGAAACGCGAGGGCGCCCACGCCGGCTCCGACAGCCGGGCCCACCGCCGCCGAAGCCACGCCCGTCCGCGCCCCCGTCACGGACGGGCGTGGCTTCGGCGCCGCGCAGGAGCCTTCCACGAGTACCAACAGGCCGGATGATTCGGTCGTTGGCGGTGGGACGGTTCTTCACTTGCTCCGCAGGATCCCGAGCGGCTCGGGGTCTTCCGCCAGCGAGGCGGCCGCCACCTCCCAGCCGGCGTCGTCGCCCTGGAGGGCGCCGTGCGGGAAGGCCGTGGTGAGCTGCTGGATCAGGGCCACGCGCGCGGCATCCATGCCCGGGTGTTCTTCCGGCTCCCCCTCGGGGCGTGGCGGCGACGGCCTGGCCGTCGGTTCCCCGGGTCTGGCATCATAAATGAAACGGAACCTTGTTCCACATGCGATACGGAACGCCGTTCCGCTTTGCAGGAGCAGTCGTCGAAGGAGTGCCCGATGAGCGAGAGCAGTCCGCGCCAGGGAAGTTCGGCCGCCTCCAAGCGCAGGGACGCGCGCCGCAATCAGCAGACCCTGCTGGACGCCGCCGCCGCAGTCTTCGTCACCTCCGGCGTGGACGCACCGGTACGCGAGATCGCCGCCAAGGCCGGCGTCGGGCTGGGCACGTTCTACCGCCACTTCCCCACGCGGGCCGACCTCGTCATCGCCGTCTACCGCCACCAGGTCGACACCTGCGCCGAAGCGGGCCCGGCTCTGCTGGCGGCCGGCCCGACGCCTTTCGCCGCCCTCGAACGCTGGGTCGACCTCTTCGTCGACTTCCTGGTCACCAAACACGGCCTGGCCGCCGCGATGCAGGCGGACAGCACCGGCTTCGAGGTGCTGCACGCCTATTTCCTCGACCGCCTCGTGCCGGTGTGCGCCCAGCTCCTCGACGCCGCAGCCGCCGCCGGCGAGATCCGCCCCGACCTCGATGCCTACCACCTCATGCGCGGAATCGGAAACCTCTGCATCGGCACCGACAGCGACCCCCGCTACGACGCACGCCGACTGATCGCACTCCTCCTCGCGGGGCTGCGCCAGCCGCACCGAACCTGACGCCACAAATGACCGGGCGTGCCGCGTTCACCCGCCAGGACATGCGCCGGTGGACCCCGCCCGGTATCTCCTTCGCCGGCCCGGGGCCGCCGGCGGCATCGTCGCCACCGCCGGGGACCGGGCCCGCTTCGACACTGCACTGCTCTCCGACAAGCTGCTCCCCGCCGCCCAGCTCACCGCGAATGGGGTGCACGATGGCTGCACCATGACCAGAGGCTGCTCCAAGACCCCTGCTACACCGCTCGGCATCAATTGGCAGGCGGGGCGAGGACGGTTCGGTCGAACGGCCCGCCATGCGCGGCGGCGTACTCGACAGCGTCGTTGACGGCGTCGAGGGGGAAGGTCCGGACCCATTCGGCATTGAGATCGAGCGCACCGGATGCGACGAGTCGGATCATGCCGACGTTCGCCGAGCGGGGGTACATCCACTGCCCGCGCACGGTGACCGAGTTGCGCATGATCCACGGGTAGGGGAGAGCGAGGTCGGCACCGCCGAGCATACCGACGCCGCCCATGAGGACGACACGGCCGTACTCGCGGACGGTCATGGCCGCCGCACGTGCCGCCGAACTGGGTGCGGCGGGCGGGAGCAGGTCGATCACCATGTCGATCGGGCCCCCGGCTGCGGCGGACATGGCCGTGCGGTCGGCGTCCTCGTCGCCGGTCAGTTGGACCGGGCGTACGCGCGGGCCGAACCGGTCTGCGAGGAGGTCGAGCACGGCGCGGTTGCGGCCCGGCGTGACCACCCGGCCCGCTCCCATCGCAAGGGCTGTGGCGACCGCGGCGCTACCAAGGTTGCCGGTGGCCCCGCTGACGAGCAGTGTTTCGCCGGCTTCGAGCCCTCCTGCCAGCAGTCCTCCGTAGGGGATTACGTACACGCCGAGCGAGGACCAGCGCGCCGGGTCACCCTCCGCTTCCGTGGGCAGTGCGTAGACGTTCTCCGTCGGCACCCGCATGAGCTCGGCGAATGACCCGTCGTGCAGGTGCCGGGCGAGCCTGGCACCGCCGTCGCCGCGGGAGCTCCAGCCCTGCAACGTGATGTCGGGGGTCAGAGCGTCGTCGCGAGAGCGGACCGTGCAGTCGCACCACACCAGGTCGCCGACGCGCAGCCGGGTGGCATCCGGGCCGATGCTGACGATCCGGCCCACGCCACCGGTACCGGGGACCACTGGCGGTTCGAGCGGGTAGTTCCGCCGACCGTTGAAGACCTCCTCGGCGTACGGGGGGACGCAGCCCGCCAGGACTTGGACCACTACCTCGCCCCCGCCTGCCACGGGATCGGGCATCTCCTGCACGGTGAGCGGGGCGCCGAACTCTGTCAGGACTGCTGCTCGCATCTGCCGGCCTCCTTGATTGTCCGTCTTGAGACGACGTTAGGAGCACGGCGGCCATGCGCCAAGCGACGATCTGGCATCTGTGGTATGCGTAGTACGCATGGACTTCTCCAGTACATCTCTCCGGGTGTTGCGGCAGGTCGCCGAGTCGGGGAGCTTCACTGCGGCGGCCTCCCAGCTCGGCTACACCCAGTCGGCGGTCTCACGTCAAGCAGCGGCCCTCGAACGGAGCGCGGGCGCCGTCCTGTTCGAGCGCCGCTTCGACGGGGTGCACCTCACCCCCGCGGGCCTGACCCTGCTCCGGCACGCCCGCACGATCCTTGACTCCGTCGCCGAGGCCGAACAGGAGCTCGCCGGCTCCTCCTCACCGACGGAACTGGTTCGGCTGGGCATGTTCCCCAGCGCCGGGGCACTGATCCTGCCGCCCGTGCTCACACGGCTCGCAACGGCCGGCCCGCATCTCACGGTCACGACGCGGGAGGCCACCACACCCGTACTGATCCGCGCCCTGCGGGCAGGCTCGATCGACGTCGCCGTGCTGACATCCCGCCCACCGCACCGGCCGTCGGACGGCGAGTCCCCCCAGCTGCACATCGAAACGGTCGCGGACACCGAACTGCTCGTAGGGGCAGCAACCACCGGCATGTTCGCCGGCCGCACCGCGGTGCACGTGGACGAGCTCGTCGACGCTCCCTGGATCGCCGCCCCGTCATCGGGTGCCGAACCCCTGCTCGGCGTCTGGCCCGGCCTGCCCGGCCGGCCGCGCATCGTCCACACGACGAGGGACTGGATGACGAAGCTGCAGCTGGTCGCCGGTGGTTTCGGCGTGACAACCGTCCCGTCCCGCATGTCGATCGTGCTGCCGCACGGCGTGAGCCTGCTGCGCGTAGAAGGAGCGCCCCCCGAGGTCCGCCGGATTCTCCTGGCGCGGCTTCCCGGCCGACCGGGCCCCGGAATCTCGGCTGCCATCCGAGCGATCACCTCGGTCGCTTGACCTGTCGCCGGAGCCCGCCAACGCCGTCCCCATCGCGTTCAAGAGCCCCACCATCGACGACGCCATCCACGCCTACGAAGCCGTCCTGCAGCCCCGCTCCGTCGCAGCAGCCGAAGGAGCCGCAGAAGGCATCAACAGCGCCTTCGCCCCCGACAGCGCCGCCCAGACCCTCCTCGCCCACATGACCCAGCTCCGCTGACACCGCATCACCGCCTCGCGCCGTCACCCGAGCGGCCGCCTTCCCCGACCTGCCGATCCACCGGACCACCGAGCCCGGAACCATCGTCGACCGGATGTGCGGGTCGGCCGCCCGGTCGAGACCGGAGGACCGTTCGACACGGCCTACACCACCGTGGTGACTGTCCAGGACGGTCGGTTCGCCTCCTACCGCGAGTACTGGAACCCTCTCGCCGTCCGGTAGCCCGGACTCGACTTCCCCGGGAGCGGTGCCCGATGACCATGACCACCACCGGCGCCACCCTGGTCATCGGCGCCACCCGGATCACCGGCAGCCGTACCGCCACACGGTCGGCCGCTGCCGGAGACTGGCCGCGCAGATGCCCTTCGAGTTCGCCGCAACGCCGACCGGCATGGACCTCGCCATCGCCGAGTGCGCCGCGGACCGCACCACCGACACCGTCCAGCGACTCACCGGCCGCCCGCCACAAGTCGTCGGGGTCCACCTGCTCCAGCGGCAGCCCCACCCCCCTGGCGTCCACTGACCGGTGGACCCGAGGTTCAACCGGCCGGGCGTGTCGGGCGCGGCCCCCGGCCGACCAGGATCTCGGGTATGAGTCAACTCCCTGTACGGATAGCCCGTTGGAGCGCCCGGCACGCATGGCGCGCGATCGCCGGCTGGTTCGCGTTTGTCATTGTGTGCCTCGGTGTTGGTGTCGCGATCGGCTCCCATGAAGCAACTACCGAGGATTACCGGGTCGGTGAGGCGGGGCGGGCCGAGGCGATCGCGGCTGCGGGAGGCTTGCAGCAGCGGCCGACCGAGCAGATCATCATCCGTGCCAGGTCCGGGCCGCTGGACCTGGCCGCCGCCGCGGCGGCGCAGGACCTCACCGAGCGGCTGCGGAAGCTGCCCGAGGTGGACAGCGTCGCGGCTCCGGTCCGCTCCAAGGACGGCAAGGTTCTCAGGGTCCCGGTGGTCCTTGAGGGCCCCGAGCTGGAGGGGAAGAAGAACGTCGTCCCGGTCCTCGCCCAGACGGCTCAGGTGCAGGGCGGCCACCCGGACCTGATCGTGGAGGAGACCGGCTCCCCCTCCATCAGCAAGGGCGTCAACGACCAGCGCGGGAAAGACCTCACGCTCTCCGAGCGCATCACCCTGCCGGTCACGCTCATCACCCTGCTGATCGTCTTCGGATCGGTGGTCATGGCCGGAGTGCCACTGCTGCTTGCGCTCTCCTCGATCGCCGCCGCCCTGGGGCTGTCCATGATCGCGTCCCATGTCCTGCCCGACCCCGGTGTCGGGACCAACATGATCCTGCTCATCGGCTTGGCGGTAGGCGTCGACTACACGCTCTTCTACCTCAAGCGCGAACGCGAGGAACGGGCCCGTGCCGGGGGGCGGCTCAGCTCCGAGGCCCTGGTGGAGCTGGCGGCGGCGACCGCGGGCCGGGCCATCGTGGTCTCCGGTCTCGCCGTGATCGTCTCCACCGCGACCCTGTATCTGGCCACGGACGTCATCTTCTCCTCGCTGGCGACGGGCACGATCCTGGTCGTGGCGGTCGCCATGGTCAGCTCGCTGACCGTACTTCCCGCACTCCTGGTGAAGATCGGCCGGCGGACCGAGCGCCGTGCGGCCGGCAAGGCCGCCCGCCGGGCGAGCCGCGGCAAGCCGGTCCGGACCAGGCGCGCGGAGGCCGAGACGGGCCGGGTGTTCGGTGCCCTACTGAGGCCCGCGCGGAATCGTCCCGCCCTCACGCTGTGCGTGTCGGTGCTGGTCATGCTCGCTCTGGCGGCGCCCGCGCTCGGCCTGAAGCTCGTCGACCCGGGCAAGGACACCTTCTCCCGCGGCATCCCGGCCATGCAGGTCTACGACCGGCTGAACGCGGCCTTCCCGGAGCTCCTGGTCAAGCACGTCGTTGTCACCCGCTCCACTCCGGACCGAGCGACCCAGGTGCAGCATGCGCTGGCGGACCTCGGCCGGCGGGCGCAGGCCGATCCGCTGTTCGCCAGGGACACCGAGCCGACGGTGCGTACGTCGGCTGACGGCCGGGTCAGCGTGCTGGAGCTGGCCGTCCCGTTCCCCGCCCCCTCCGCCGAGGCGATCGAGTCACTCGACCACATCCGGAAGGACTATCTGCCCGCCACGGTCGGCAGGCTGTCCGGCGTGGAGACGGGGGTGACCGGTGACGTGGCCCGAGGCCGCGACTACGTGGATCACGAGAACAGGAAGCTGCCGCTGGTCATCGGGTTCCTGCTGCTGATGACCTTCGTGATGAGCGTGTGGGCGTTCCGCTCGGTGGCCATCGGCCTGATCGGCGCCGTACTCAACCTGCTGTCCGCCGGGGCCTCGCTCGGCCTGCTGGTCGTGTTCTTCCAGGGAACGTGGGCAGAGCACCTGCTGGCATTCGACTCCCTTGGCGCAATCGCATCCCGGGTGCCGCTGTTCCTCTTCGTGATCCTCTTCGGCCTGTCGATGGACTACCAGGTGTTCGTGGTCAGCCGGATCCAGGAGGCCAGGCAGAACGGGATGTCGGCACGTGAGGCGGTAGTGGACGGCATCAGCCGGTCGGCCAAGGTGGTGACCAGCGCGGCGATCGTGATGGTGACCGTGTTCGGTGCCTTCGTCGCACTGCACCTCACCGAGATGAAGCAGATGGGCTTCTGCCTGGCGGTGGCCGTGCTGCTGGACGCCGTGGTCATCCGGCTCATGGTCCTGCCGTCGCTGCTGTTGCTCCTCGGCGAGCGGGCATGGTGGCCGCCGCGCCCGGCGCGACGGGCGCGGACCGCTGTCCCTGCTGCCGGCATGCCGCAGAACGTAAGCTGACGATCATGATTCAACGGCCGCAGCCCGACGACCGGTTCCGCACCCGAACGCTGCGCCGGTGGTACGCAGTCTCCTGGGTGCTCCTGGGCTTATGTCCCCCGGTCATCTCCGCGCTGCACCACACCGGAACGACGAGGTACTGGTCGTTGGCGCTGCTTGCCGTGGTCGCCCTCTGCTACACGATCGTTGTGGCCCTTCCCCGCAACCCCGTGCTGCGCCCCCACACCTTTCTGGGCGTGCTCGTCCTCGGCCTGGGCGCGCTGTCCCTCCTGCGCGGCGACGGCGCGGCACTGTTCATCGTGTCGCTCCCCCTCTTCTGGCTCTTCGCCAGGAGCCCGCGGCACTCGATCGCCCTCAGCGGCGCTGCCGCCGCGGCCACCGTGGCCGGCATCGTCCGCCATCAGAGCTGGCACGCGGAGGACTTCGCCACCGGCAACATCGTCTTCACCCTCATCGGCTACACGGCGGGCGTGCTGCTCGGACTGGGGGTGGTCCGGATCGTCGAGCAGAGCGACGAGCGAGCGCGCCGCCTGGGCTCCGAGCTGGAGAGCACCCAACTGCGCCTGGCCGAGGCGCACAAGCTCCAGGGCGCCACGGAGGAGCGTGAGCGGCTCGCGCGGGAGATCCACGACACCCTTGCGCAGGGCTTCGCATCCATCATCGTGCTGGCGGAGGCGGCCCGCTCCAGCCTCGACACCGACCCCGGCAGGAGCGCCCGGCAGTTGCTCTCGATCGAGAACACCGCGCGCGAGAACCTCGCCGAGGCGCGGGTACTCGTCGACTCCGCCCCCCAGAGCGGTCCCGCCCTCGGCTCGGTCGCCAAGACCCTGCGCCGGACCCTGGACCGGTTCGCCGAGGACACGGGGCTCACCGTCACCGCAGATCTGCCGGACGTCGAGTGCGACCAGCCGACCCGGATCGCGCTCCTGCGCTGCACCCAGGAATCCCTGGCCAACGTCCGCAAGCACGCGGCCGCCTCCGCGGTGGAGATCGTCCTCGCGCCGTCTCCGGATGGCGTCGAACTGGAGATAACCGACGACGGCAGGGGCTTCGTGGTCGAGGACTCCCACGGCTTCGGCCTCAACGGCATGCGCAATCGCCTCGCCGAACTCGGCGGCGAACTCATCGTCACCAGCTCCCTCGGCGACGGCACCCGCGTCCTCGCCGTGATTCCCACGAACAGTCAGGTGTGACGACATGACCGCTCGGACAGAGACGGACGGGCTCCGGATCATCGTGGTCGACGACCACACGGTCATGCGCGCCGGGGTCGTCGCCCTGCTGGCCTCGGAGCCCACCATCGACATCGTCGGCGAGGGCGGCGACGGCCGCGCGGCCGTCGAACTCGTCGGGCGCCTGAAGCCGGACGTGGCACTGATCGATCTGCGGATGCCGGTCCTCGACGGGGCGAGTGCCACCGCCGAGATCGTCGCCCGCCACCCGGGAACCCGGGTACTGATCCTGACCACGTACGACACCGACGCGGAGATCGAGCGCGCGGTCGAGGCCGGCGCGATCGGCTACCTGCTCAAGGACACCACGCGTGACCAGCTCGTCGACGCCATCCGATCCGCGTCCCGCGGCGAGACCGTCCTGGCCCCGAGGGTCGCGGAGCGGCTGGTCGCCCGCATGCGGCAACCAGCTCCGGTGGCCCTGACCACCCGGGAGGTGGATGTGCTGCGAGCGGTCGCCGACGGCCTGTCCAACGTGGAGATCGGCCGGCGGCTGGTCATCACGGAGGCCACGGTGAAGACCCATCTGCTGCGGGTCTTCGCCAAGCTCGACGTCAGAGACCGCACGCACGCGGTGGTCGTGGCCCTCGAGCGCGGACTGCTGGACAGGCGATAGCGGCTGTTGTCGTTCCGATCTTGAGGGGTGTTGGTCGAACGGGAGTCTCGATCGGATGATTCCGGCGGCGGCCGCGTGTCAGAACAACACCGCCGTCCTGGCTCTGCCGCCGATCGGTTGCCACGGGTCCGCGCCCGGGATCGCACTGCGCCGCCGGCAGCCCCGGCGGTCGTGGCGCTCGCCCGCCGGCTTGTGCTGGAGGCCGCCTGCGCGGCGCGGGAGGCCGGCCGGCGGCGACGCCGGGTGCTGCTGCGCCCACCGGTTGAACCACCACTTCACGATGGCGGCCCCGGCGAGGGCCGCGGTCAGGGTGGCCCGGAGCCTAAGCGGTCAGCGGCGCGGTCGACGAACCGTCGGCGGGACGGGCGGCTGTTTCCCTGACAC
The DNA here is from genome assembly GCF_042794375.1 of Kitasatospora sp. NPDC056531. Classification (NCBI taxonomy): domain Bacteria; kingdom Bacillati; phylum Actinomycetota; class Actinomycetes; order Kitasatosporales; family Streptomycetaceae; genus Kitasatospora; species Kitasatospora sp. NPDC056531. The sequence continues at coordinate 41,761 of NZ_JBHTTU010000006.1, forward strand.
ATCGTCGGCCGCGTCGAGGTGGTGCACGGGTTCCGGCCGCAGCCTGGGGCTGCAGGCCGGCGCCCGGCGACTGGTGCAGCGCCGGGGATGTCCTGGCGGGCACGGTAGATCGCCACTGGCCGCGATGGTCGTCAGGACGGTCGGTGCTCGGCCTACTAGGCTGGGTCTGGGAACGATCCCGGAGGGGGCTCAGCCTCTACGGATGAGCCGATAGGAGATTCCAGACCAACCACCAGGAGATCCGAGGGGAGACGAGGCCATGACGACGCAGAAATCGCCGGCGACCGGGACGGCCGAGATTCCTACCGTGGTCAGGCAGCCCGAGGGTGTCGGGAAGCGGGCCGGGGAAGTAGCGGAAATCACCGTGCTCTTCGATGTCAAGCCGGGCGGGGCAGCCAGGTATCGCCAGGACGCCGCCAAGTACCAGGCCGATGCCTGGTACTACGAGAGGCTCGTCGGCACCGTCCACGACTTCCGCGTGGTCTTCATCAACAACGACACCCAGGTCATCGCGGCGGTCACTTACGACGGTGGCTTCAAGCCGTACCTCGCGGACATCATTGCCAACGCCGCGCCGTGGTTCGACGAGATGTTCACCGACGTCGTCGAGGGCTGGCCCGGGTCGACCGACCCTCACTTCAGCGAGTGGCTGACGTCGCGAATCGTGGAAGCCGACATGTGGTACGCGTCCAATCCGACCATGACGGTCCAGGACACCGCCAAGGCACAGAAGGTCACCCAGGCGTTCGACATGTTGCTGGATGCCGCAGCTGGCTAGTGGCCCACGACTACCGGTCGTGGGAGGGGAGTCCCCAGGGATTGTCTCCCGCGCAAAGCGCTCCGGCCGGAGCCGTGATACCTGGGGTCACCGAGGGATCACCGAGTGACCCGGCAACGGCGCACGGGTCGCCGGCGCCGGGATGCGCACAGGAGGTCACAGCGTCGTGTCCGACCACCTTTCCGGTCCCCGAGCCCTGGCCGATCCGGCCATCGATCTCGCCGACCTCTATGCCTTTCCCAGCCCCGCCCGGCCGGACCGGCTCGTCCTGGTCATGAATGTCTTCCCCAACGCCCGGCCTGGGGCCCTGTTCTCCGACGCCGCCGACTACCGCTTCCGCGTACGTCCCGCGAGAATCCCCTCGGAACGCTCCGACCCGCTCTTCGGCGTCGGCACCGACGAATACGCGTTCACCTGCACGTTCTCGGCACCGGCCGAGCCCGACGCCGACGGTGCGCCGGTCCAGCGGGGAACCTGCGTGCTCCCGAGCGGGGAGTCGGTTTCCTTCGAGGTGGACGACGAGCGGGGCGGCCACGGCTCTGGCGTTCGCATCTACGCCGGAGTGCGGCTGGACCCGTTCTTCATGGACGTGGGCAAGGAGGTGGAGACGCGCGCGGCTCGGCGGCTCGCGTTCCTGCCGAAAGGCAGCAACGCGCTGGAAGGCGCCGACGTTCTGACGATCGTCGTCGAGCTCGACGTCGCCACGGTACTCGGGTCGGCCTCGGGCACCGTGTTCGCCGTGGCGGCGGAAACCGTCACCGCCGGCCCCTATCCCATGCGCCTCGAGCGGCTCGGCCGCTTGGAGATGAAGAACGTCCTCCTGTCGGAGAACGGGGTCGACCCCGGCAACACGGTGGTGGAGCTCCGCGATCTCTACAACGAGGAGGACCCGTTCGAGTTGGCTCCGACCTACGTGAGTGCCTATCGCTCACGACTCAACGCCAACCTGGTCTTTTTCGACGGTCTCGACGGCAGGCTCGACTGGTCGACGCAGCCGGACGGGACGCACCCGCTGACGGAGCTGTTCCTCGCCGACTTCCTGGTCGTGGACGTCGCCAAGCCGTACGCCGAGGACAGCTACCTCGAGATCGAGCGGGCGCTGTTGGAGGGACGGGCACACACGACCTGTGGCGGCAGGTCGCTCAACGATGACGGCTTCGACACGCTGTACACGCTGCTCATCAACGCCGGCCGCGGCCCGCGGATCAGCGACGGCGTCGATGGGGCGACCGTGCCGGCCTCCCGCGAGTTCCCGTACCTGGCACCGCCCAACCCCGACCCGCCCGCGCCCTATTCCGTCCCGACGGTCGCCGCAAGCCGATGAGCGGCTTCCCGGCGGACGGCCGTGCGGGCGGCGGGTCGCGGCTCGATGGTGACAGCTGGCCGGTCACCACGGCAGGCGCGATCGCGATGGGAAACCTCGATGCGCGCATCGAGGGCCTGACGTCGCAGGCGAGCCGGGGAAGCCTGACGGGTGCCGGGTGGGCCGAGCTGGTGGAGCTGACCGCCCTGCGCGGGCACGTACTGGGCCGCATCGACGAGAGCGAGCGCGCCGCGACGCTGGCGGAGGCGTTCGTCGACCTGGCGCCGCGTGATCCCCTCTCCCATCTGGCTCGCGCCAGGGCGGCCGCCTTCTTCCACCGCTTCCCGGCGGCGCTGGCCGAGCTCGACGCGGCGGCCGCTCTGGGGCTCGACGGGCGAAGCCTGGACGCGGAGCGCGCCGCCGTCCATCAGGCGGTCGGGCGATACGACGAGGCACTCGCGCTGCATCGACAGGCGCTGGCCAGGCGGCCCGACTTCAGCGCTCTGGGGGCCCTGGCCGGCTGGCATGCCGAGCGCGGAGAGACGGTCGCGGCCGAGACCTGGCTGCTGGCGGCGCGACGCGCCCACCGCGGGGTCAGTCCGTTTCCACTCGCGGTGCTCGAGTGCCGGTGCGGGCAGATGTGGCTGGCCCAGGGCGACCTGCGAAGAGCGCGCAGCCGGCTGGAGTCGGCGGCCCGCCGGTTGCCGGCCTACGTACCGGCCCAGAGGCACCTCGCCGATGTCGATGCCGCCGAGGGCAGGGCGGGCGCGGCGATCGGGCGGCTGCGTCGGGCGGCGGCAGGCGGTGATCCCGACTGTGCGGCCCGGCTGGCCCGTGTCCTGGGCGAGGCCGGGGCATCGGCGGAGGCGCGGTTCTGGCGCGCCCACGCGGCCGAGCGGTACGAGGACTTGCTGGCGCGCCACCCCGAGGCGTACGCCGACCACGCGGCGGAGTTCTGGCTGACCGTCGGTGGCGATCCGCGGCGAGCGCTTCGGCTCGCGCTGCGCAATCTCGAGTTTCGCCCGACCCCGCGCGCCCACATGCTGGTGGATCACGCGATGTGTCAGTGTCGGACGGGGCTGACCGCGCCGGCGCTCGGTACCACCTCTGCCGATGCCTGACCGGGAGGACGACATGACGGTGGCCGAGGGACCGCGGCTGCAACTGGACGAGATTCAAGGCATCGTGCTGCGCGACCGGCCCTCACCGTATGTCGGCATGTACATCCTGCTGCGGGTGGACGATTCCGGGACCGGCCGGCAGTTGATGGGACGCCTGGCCGAGCTGGTCGACTCCGCCGCCGACTGGTGGCAGCCCACCCTTCCGGCACTCCTCAACGTCGGGCTGACGTATCGGGGGCTCGAAGCGCTCGAGGTGCCGCCGGCCTCGCTGAACAGTTTCCCCGCGGAGTTTCGGCAGGGCATGGCTGCCCGCGCCGAGTTCCTGGGTGATACGGGCGAGAGCGCACCCGCGCGCTGGGAGCCGCCCTTCGGCAACGGCCAGGTGCACGTCGTGCTGTCCCTCCTCGCCGCCGACCAGGAGTCGCTCGCGGTTGTCCTCGAACGAGCCCGCCAGGCCCACGCGCGGCTTCCCGGGATTCAGGTCGTCCATCGGCAGGACTTCTACCAGCTGTCCACGGGCCGCACCAGCTTCGGCTACAAGGACGGCATCGGCAACCCGACGATCGAAGGCAGCGGGGCGGCCATGCCCCCTGCCTGGGGTCCGGCGCTCAAGGCGGGCGAGTTCGTACTGGGCTACCCGGACCAGACCGGCAATCTGCCGCCGATGCCGGAGCCGGAGGTGCTGGGCCGCAACGGCACGTTCGTGGCCTGGCGGAAGCTCCACACGCGGGTCGCCGCCTTCCGGAAGTATCTCCACGACAACGCCGGCAGCCCGGACGAGGAGGAGCTGCTCGCCGCGAAGATCGTGGGTCGCTGGCCGAGCGGCGCCCCGTTGATCCTGGCATCCGAGCGCGATGACCCGGCCCTGGGGGCGGACGCGCAGCGCAACAACGACTTCCACTACCAGGAGGCCGATCCGCACGGCGCGATCTGCCCGCACGGCGCCCACGCCAGGCGAGCCAATCCGCGCGACTCGGAGATCATCGGCGACGTCCACCTGCACCGCATGATCCGACGGGGCACCAACTACGGGCCGCCGCTGCCGCAGGGCGTCCTGACGGACGACGGCGCCGACCGCGGCATCGTGTTCGTCTTCATCGGCACACACCTCGACCGGCAGTTCGAATTCGTGAAGTCGCAGTGGCTCAACGACGGCAACTTCACCGGCCTCGATCGGGAGAAGGATCTGCTCACGGGCGACAACGACGGCACCGGCATCTTCACGATCCCTCAGCGACCCGTCCGGCGCCGCCTGCACGGTGTCGAACGCTTCGTCATCACCCGTGGCGGCGAGTACTTCTTCCTGCCGAGTATCGGCGCGCTGCGCTGGTTGGCCCACCCAAACGCCTGAGCCGAGACGACCGAGTACCTGGGCGACGAGCGCTTGGAGTCGCGAGGGCCGCGCCGCTGAATGCTTGGAGGCGTTCACCTTCAACTCGGACCGGCGCTCGGGGTCCGGATCGGTACCGATCAGGTGGCCGATCCCCAGCGCGGAGTAGGTGCCCCCGCTGCCCCCAGGGGCGGCTCACTCCTACACCCAGGCCATGCACGGATGCCGGACCGTGATCCACACCGCCTCACCCTTCGTCCGGTCCGTACGGGATCCCCAACGCGACCTCGTCGACCCGGCCGTACGCGGCACCCGCAACGTGCTCACCACCGCGAACGAGGTCACCAGCGTCGAGCGGGTCGTGATCACCAGCTCGATCGCCGCGATGATCGGCGATGCACGGGACGTCCTCCGCATCCCGGGCCGGACCGTGACCGAGGCTGCCTGGAACACGACCTCGTCGCTCACCCGCGAGCCCTACAGCTACTCCAAGACCCTGGCCGAGCGGGAGGCATGGCGGATCGCACAGGCCCAGGACCGCTGGCGCCTGGTCACCGTCAACCCGGGCCTGGTGATCGGCCCCGCGCTGAACGACGACCCGACCAGCGAGAGCTTCACCATCGCCGGTCAGCTGGCGAGCGGCCGGGCGCGCCTCGGCGCCCCCCGCGTCGCGCTCGCCGTCGTGGACGTCCACGAGGCCGCGTACGCGCACCTGGCCGCCGCGTTCCTGCCCGATGCGCAAGGACGCCACCTCGTCGTGGCCGAGAGCACCGACATCGTCGACCTCAGCCGCAGGCTCCTGCCCGCCTACGGGTCACGGTCCGCGTTGCCGCGCCGCGCGCTGCCCAAGGCCCTCGCCGTCGCGCTCGGCCCGGCGGCCGGACTCGACCGCGGATACCTGCGCCGCAACGTCGGCTACGACCTGCGCTGTGACACGTCCAAGAACCGCCGAGACCTCGGCGTGCGCTACCGGCCCGCCCAGCAGTCGATCGAGGACATGTTCGACCAGCTCGTCCGGTCCGGGCCACCGCTCCGCTGACTTCCAGACCTGCCCGAGCCGAAGCCCGGACCCGCACCGAACGCCCCCGGGCGAGGCGCGGGGGCAGTGCAAGCCCGCGTCACCCGTTCGGCCCACCCTCCCCGCAGCCCGGCACGCGCCGAACCGCCAGGCGCGGCAAGGATGGTGCCGCGGCCGCCGATTCGCGCCGCCATACCCAGCCCACCCCAGGAGGCCTCCATGGCCACGACCTCCCGCCCCACCGCCCCGGTCCTGGAGCCGGCCGCCACCGACCTGGCCAAGGCCACCGACCCCCACCCACGCATCTACGAGATCCCCCCGGCCGACGGACGCGACGCACTGGCCGGCCTGCAGACCGGCACCGGCGTCGAAAAGCCCGCCGTCGACGAGGAGTGGATCGACGTCGACACCGGCCCGTACGGCACCATCCGCACCCGCATCATCCGTCCCGCGGGCGTCACCGGCACCCTGCCGGTGATCGTCTACATCCACGGCGCCGGATGGGTCTTCGGAGACGAGAACACCCACGACCGCCTCGTACGCGAACTCGCCGTCCGCGCCAACGCCGCCGTCCTCTTCCCCGTCTACACCCGCGCCCCCGAGGCCAAGTACCCCACCCAGATCGAACAGAACTACGCCGTCGGCCAATGGCTCAAGGACCACGGCCCGGCCAAGAACCTGGACCCCGCCACCGTCGCGGTCTGCGGCGACTCGGTCGGCGGCAACATGTCGACCGTCTTCGCGATGATGAACGCCGAACGCGACGGACTGCGCCTCGCCTGTCAGGTCCTGCTCTACCCGGTCACCGACGCCGCCTTCGACACCCCCTCCTACCTGCAGTTCGCCGAGGGCTACTTCCTCACCCGCGAAGGCATGCAGTGGTTCTGGGACCAATACACCACCGACCCCGCCCAACGCGCCGACCCCCACGCCTCCCCCCTGCGTGCCTCCCTGGACCAACTCAAATCCATGCCCCCGACCCTGGTCATCACCGACGAGGCCGACGTCCTCCGCGACGAGGGCGAGGCCTACGCAGCCAAACTGCGCGCCGCCGGGGTCCGGGTCACCGCCGTCCGCGTCCTCGGCATGGTCCACGACTTCATGATGCTCGACAGCCTGCGCGACACCGCCGCCAACAACGTCGCCCTCAAACTCGCCGGCGACACCCTGCGCGACGCCCTGCACGGATGGTGAGCTCCAGCCGTCGCCCGACCAGCACTCACCCCGCATGACGCCAGAGCGCCGTACCGTGAACGGGTGACGGGATCGCTCTGCACGATGAGGTCCTGACGGAGGCTCGGCCACCGAGACACCACTCCCGCCCCCGGCACCCGCTCTCACCTCTGCTGGTGGCGCATGCCGCTGCCCCCTGCGGCTGAGGCCTCTTGCCCCGGCAGAGTTCTGACCGAGGTTGCTATAGGGAATGGGTGGCTCGGTAGCGGGTGGGTGGGGTGCCGCGGTGGCGGGTGAATGTGCGGGAGAAGGCGAACTCGGAGGTGTAGCCGACGGTGTTGGCGATGCGGGTGACGGAGTCGTTGGTGTCTCGGAGCCTTCGTGCGGCGATCTCCAAGCGCCAGCGTGTGAGGTAGGCCAGTGGGGGTTCGCCGACGAGGCGGGTGAAGCGGCGGGACAGGGTGGCTCGGGAGACGCCGACTTCGCGTGCCAGGGTGTCCACGGTCCATTTCCGCCCGGGTTCTTCGTGGATGAGGGAGATCGCGGCAGCGACTTCGGGGTCGCGGAGGGCCGCCCACCAGGTGGCGCCGTGGCCCGGGTCGTCCCGCAAGGCCGCCCACTGGCGCAGGATGTGGACGAAGAGGACGTCGACCAGCCGGTCGGTGATGGTCTGTGAGCCCGGTGCCGGGTCGGCCAGTTCGGCGGTCAGCATGCGCAGCGTCTCGGTGAGATCGTGCCGGCGCGCCGAGGGGTCGGCACGCAGCAGCAGCACGGGTGGCAGGGTCAGCAGTGGGTGGGAGGCGTGGGTGTCGAAGCGGTAGCCGCCGCAGACGACGCGGGTCTGGGGTCCGGGGCCGGGGAAGTCGATCGGTGTGCCCTGCCCGCTGCCAGGCGCCGGGGTGACGTCTTCGAACCGGATCGTCGGTCCTGTCGGGTCGCCGGCCATCGCGTGACCGGTGCCGGCCGGGAGCAGGACGAGGTCGCCCGCCGTCAGGGGGAGCGGTTCGGCGCCTGGGCGGCGCAGCCAGGCGGCGCCCTGGGTGATGTGGTGGAAGACGGCCGAGGGCAGGTGCGGGAATTCGATCCCCCACGGCCCGGCGGCGTGCACCCTGGCGGTGACGGTGCCGCCGATCTTCGTGGCAGACAGCACATCGGCGAGGACATCCATGCCCGGACACTACACGCGGTGAGACGAACAGACAGGAATCTGCACCAGACAGGCATGGAACGGCTCACTCTGGCGGACATAGCCTCGGAGTCATGGCACACACCACAGTCATTCCGGTACCGGTGATGGGCAGACGCAACGTCAACGCCTATCTACTCCTGGGCCGTAAGGCGGTTCTGGTCGACACCGGCATCCCGGGCAGCGGCGCGAAGATCCTTGCTCGAATCGCCGAGCACGGCATCGAGCCCCGCGACGTCTCGGCGATCGTCATCACCCACGCCCACATCGACCACTTCGGATCCGCCGCGGAACTTCGCCGGGCCACCGGGGCTCCAGTGGTCGCTCACATCGCGGATCTCGGGCCCTACACAACCGGCCGGATCCGGGAACCGTACCTCCCCACCGGACGGTTCGGCCGCTTCCTGGATCGACTGGACGCCTTCCACGAACACGCGGAACCCTTCCGGCCGGACCTAGTGGTCGACGGCCCCACCGCGCTGTACGAGCACGGCGTCGACGCCCGGATCATGCCCACCCCGGGACACACCGCCGGGTCGATGTCGGTCCTCACCGATGAGGGCGATCTCGTCGCGGGCGACCTGGTCGCCACCTCGTTCCTCGGCGTCGCCCGCCGAAGGCCGGCCAACCCGCCCTTCCACGACGACCCGGTCGGCAACCTGGCCAGCCTGCGAGCCATGCTCGCGCTGAAGCCGACCACGCTGCACGTGGGCCACGGCGGACCGCTGGACCCGGCACGAGTGGAGAACTGGGCGGTCAGGGAACAGCACCGACTGGACAGGCTCGCCGCGCGCGGCAAGCTCCACACCCGGGCAGAGGGCGACGGCGCCACGGGGAATTCGACGAGCAGCAGGCAATGAGACCCGGGCCCTGGCCCCGGAGTGCGCCAAGCAAGCGGACGGCTGCCGTCGGTTGGTCGTTGAGCGCCTTCCCCGATCGGTGCCGCGCCGGGCGGCGATGCGTCGGAAGCGGGCGGCCAGGCAGGTGCCCTTGGACCGGCCCGCGCTGGCGGCCGCCTGGCCGAGGACCGCCTTGAGATAGCGGTTGCCATGCCGGATCTGGCCCGACATTCGCCTGCCTCCGGACTCGTGGTTGCCAGGACACATCCCGGCCCAGGAGGCGAGCTGGCCGGCGGTCGGGAACCGGGACATGCCCGCGCCGATCTCGGCCAGGATCACCTCCGCCGCGCGGTCGCTGACGCCGGGGATGGTGACCGGCAGCTCGATCAGTCGCCGAAAGGGCCGGCCGTCAGCGGTGTGGTGCGCGGCCAGGCGGCGGCCGATCTCCTCGGTGATCCGATCCTCAGCCGCGCGGGCCTGGTCGATGCGGTCGAGCATCGTGCGAACGATGAACGCGTGGTGCTCGGTGAAGGGGACACGCTCGCGGACCACGTCGGTGCGGTAGCGGGTCAGGTCCCGCAGCTGCCGGATCGGCTCCGGGGGCACGAAGCTGGGCCGGACCAGCCCGTACTCGACCAGCTCGGCACCGGACAGACCAGGCGCCGGACCCGTACTGACGCCATGACCCGCCGTCCGTCACCGGCACGTCGGCGACCACCCGTCCGTGGAAGCCGCGCACCCGCCCCGTCGGCTGCCCGCACGCCGGGCACGGAACGGGATCATCCCGGGTCCGTGCCGACACCCGGATGACCTCGCCCTCGCCCGTCACGCCCTCGACGACGGTTGACGGTCCCGAAAACACCACGCCCACAGGCTGGTTGACATCACGCATGCCATGCCAGCGACGGCAGTCACACTTCGCTACCGCAGGTCGCCGCCGTCCCGGGGGTGCACGGTGCAGTAAGCGAAGCGGCCGGCGCCCGAGAGCCAATCGGCCTGGGTCGGGCCGAGCACCGCCCGGGCGAAGCTCAGCGAGGGGTGGGTGGCGGATTCGACCTCCGTGGCGGCCGTGTCGCAGCTGCTGCTCAGGAGGGCGAGGGCGGTGTGCCACTTCGCGGCGAAGGTCGGATCGGTGAGGGTGAGCACCGTGACGACCTGCGCCTGGTGAGGGCGGGCGCAGTCCAGCTTCGTCCAGCCGAGCCCCGCGTCCAGGTTCGTGTCCAGATCACCGGGCGGCTTGGAGTAGGAGAGGCAGTCGCCGGGGTGCAGCTGCGCCGGGAGCGGGGTGGCGGTCGGGTGGTTCGGCTCCCACCCGGGGGTGACGGTGCTGTCGGAGGTGGCGTACGGCACGTCGAGGACCTTGACGGCGGCCAGGGCGAAGGCGAGCACGGCAACGATGCCCAGGACGGCCCGGCGCACCCGGTGCTGCGGCCCATCGGCCTCCTTCGGCTCGCGACGCGTGGGGATCTGCCGCACCGCCTTCGGGGCCTTCCGGCCGCCGTGGCGCTCGGCCAGGCGGCGCAGTTGCTCGGCGACCGGTGCGGCTCCGGTCGGGCGCTCCGCCGGGTCGGGCCGCAGCAGGGAGCCGATCAGCTGCGCCAGCTCCTTGGGCACGTCCGGGCGCAGCTCTCGCAGCGGCTGACCTCCGGCCGGCGGCCGCCCGGTCAGCAGGGCGTGCAGGGTGCCACCCAACGCGTACAGGTCGGCCCGGGCGTCGACACTGCGGCCCGTGTGCTGCTCGGGGGCCATGTAGGCGAGGGTGCCGACGGCCGTGGTGCGGTCGGTCGGTCCGGAGTTGTCCAGGGCCTGCGGGCGCTCGTGGACGAGGCCGAAGTCCAGCAGTTTGACGGCGCCGTCCTCGGTGAGGAAGAGGTTGCTCGGCTTGACGTCCCGGTGCACCAGCCCGGCGGCGTGGGCCATCGCCAGGGCCTCCGCCACCTGCGCACCCACCTCGGCGGCCCAGCCCACAGCGACCGGGCCGTCACCCCGACGGGTTTCCAGCGAACGTCCGGCCAGTAGTTCCATGACCAGGTACGGCAGGCCGTCGAACTCGCCGAAGTCGTGCACCACCACGATCCCCGGGTGCTGCAGCCCGGCGACGGCCCGCGCCTCCCGCAGGAAGCGCTCCCGGGAGTCGGCGTCGGTCCGGTGCAGCAGCTTCACCGCCACCCGCCGGTCGAGCAGCTGATCCTCGGCAGCCCAGACCTCGCCCATCCCGCCGGCGCCCATCGGACGGTCCATCAAGTACCGGCCTGCCACGACCGTGCCGCTCTGCACCGCGTCCGCCTTCCGTTCTCGTGATCGTCGGAGAGCGGCCCAGCATAGAGCCAACCACCGTCTGCGGCCTCAGGGCTGGGCGGTGTCCTGGTACTGGTCGGGCGGAGTGGGGATCGGGGTGACGGTGGCGGCGTCGAGGGCGGGCTCCTCGGGGGGTCTGGTGCCGGGTGCCGGGTGCCGGTGACCCAGGAGTCGGTGGGCGGGGTGGGGGCGCCGTGGATCCGGACCCCGACCACCTTCGCGTCGGCGGCGCAGCAGGTGACGATCAGTCGGCCGGCTGCCAGCCGGAGCTGTCCTTGGGGGTGGCGAAGCCGGTGAGGCGGATGGTGCGGCCCTTGAGGGAGGCGGCGGAGTCCCAGACGGCGCGGCTGCGGCGAAGAGCAGCTGGCCCGAGGCGACCGGGCCCGGCGGTGCTACACGACGCGGGCGGCACGCCTGGGCGTCCGGCGGCGGCCGGAGGAGCCCTGGTCGTCACGGCCCGTGGCGGCCCGGGTGTCGCCGGTGGCGTAGGCGGGGCGGCCGCGGCGGCCGCGACTCGTGGACGGGCCGCGGCGCGGCCGCTCGACGACGGGGTCGGGTACTACGGTGGGGATGCCAGTGGGCACGCGGGCGCCGGTGATACGGGCCAGGTCCTCGTCACCGGCGCTGACCCTGGTGGTGACGGGGGTGATGGCGGCCGTGGTCATCATGCGGGCCATTGCGCGGCGCTGGTTGGGCAGCACCAGCGTGACGACGGTGCCGGACTCGCCGGCCCGGGCGGTGCGGCCGCCCCGGTGGAGGTAGTCCTTGTGGTCGATCGGCGGGTCGACGTTGACGACCAGGTCGAGGCCGTCGACGTGGATGCCGCGGGCGGCGACGTTGGTTGCGATCAGTGCGGTCACCTGGCCGGTGCGGAACTGCTCCAGGGTGCGGGTGCGCTGGGGCTGGGACTTGCCGCCGTGCAGGGCCGCGGCCGTCACCCCGTTCGCGAGCAGGTCCTCCACCAGGCGGTCCGCGCCGTGCTTGGTGTCGATGAACATGATCACCCTGCCGTCGCGGGAGGCGATGTGGGCGATCGTGGCGTTCTTGTCGAAGTTCTGCACGTGCAGCACGTGGTGTTCCATGGTGCTGACCGCTCCCGCGGACGGGTCCACCGAGTGTGTGACCGGGTCCTTGAGGAAGCGCCGCACCAGGCGGTCGACGTTGCGGTCCAGAGTGGCGGAGAACAGCATGGTCTGGCCGCCTCCGGCGACCTGTTCGAGGAGCTCGGTGACCTGGGGCAGGAAGCCCATGTCGGCCATCTGGTCGGCCTCGTCGAGCACCGTGATGCCGACCCGGTCCAGCCGGCAGTCGCCGCGCTGGATCAGGTCCTTGAGTCGGCCCGGGGTGGCCACCACGACCTCCGCCCCGCGGTTCAGCATCCATGCCTGGCGGCTGATCGACGTCCCGCCCACCACGGTCGCCATACGCAGGTGTACGGCGCGGGCGTAGGGGGTGAGTGCCTCGGTGACCTGCTGTGCGAGCTCGCGGGTGGGGACCAGCACCACGGCCAGCGGGTAACGCGGCTCGGCCCTCTGCCCAGCGGTACGAGCCAGCACGGCGAGCCCGAACGCGATGGTCTTGCCGGAGCCGGTCCGGCCTCGTCCGAGGAGGTCGCGGCCGGCCAGCGAGTTCGGCAGCGTTGCGGCCTGGATCGGGAACGGCGCGGTGACGCCCTGGCGGGTCAGCACCGACAGCAGCGCCTTCGGCATGTCCAGCTCGTCGAAGGACTCGACGGCCGGCAGTGCCGGGGTGGTGGTCACCGGCATCGCGAACTCGCCCTGCGCGGAGGGGCGTCGGCCTCCGGCGGGCCGGTCGCCGTAGAAGGAGCCGCCACCGGAGCGGGCCGCGGAGCGGAAGTCGGCGTTGTGGTACGAGGAGCGACTGGAGCGGGCCATGCGGAAAACCTTCCTCGGGGCGGCACGTCACGAGGAAGGCTCCGTGGCGCGGGGCGCCGGACGGAGACCGCAAGGGAACGGGCCAAAAGTGTGACGGGCGGAGCGTGGACGGTGAAACCGTTCGGCACGTCACCTACGGTCGGCGCTCACCGCAGAGGGCGGGAGCGAAGAACCTCGAACCGTGAGCTGTCACGGCAGGGCGCCGATCCGGACGCGGCGCTGTGCGTCTCGCGTGGGGATGGCCGCCGGTGGCGGAGCCAGGGGCCTGAACGGCCGGAGGGATGCGCCGTGGCGCGATGACCGAGGGGCCCGCACCGGGCACTTGTGCGCGGTGCGGGCCCCTCGCTGCTAGGCGGGTGCCATGGCAGAAGAACTACAGCGGGCGAATGTTCTCGGCCTGCGGGCCCTTCTGGCCCTGCGTGACGTCGAACTCGACCTTCTGGCCCTCGAGCAGCTCACGGAAGCCGTTGGCGTTGATGTTCGAGTAGTGGGCGAAGACGTCGGGGCCGCCACCCTCCTGCTCGATGAAGCCGAAGCCCTTTTCCGAGTTGAACCACTTCACAGTGCCATTAGCCATTAAAAATCTCCTTCAAGGGACTGTCCGAAGCACGCACAGCGCGGGCTTCGAGTCACCGCATGGAGCGCCCACCGGGGAAGAGCCGGGGAACAAAAAATGCACCTGCATACATCAGCAGGCGCACACAAAGTTCATGGGAACCACTACTGCAACTAAGACGACTGTAGCAGGCCACGGCCCGCCGCGGTGGGATGTTTCACCCCCGGTTCTGCGGGAGCCTTCCCCGGGGCGGCCGGTCCCGAGCCGGGAGGACCGTGAACACGCCTGGAGAGCAAGCCCCTTGAGGATCCGGCCCGCACCTCGTCGGGGCCGACGGCTCCCAGGGGAGGGCGATTCCCGCGGTGCGGAACGCCGCCTGCCCTTGCGGTGACAGCCCCGCGAAGGCGGCGCACCACGCCGCCCACCGGCGCCATTCAGGGGCCGCACTGGACGGCGGGCGCGGCATTCCGGCCCGACTCGAACTCGTATGCACTGAAAAGGCCCGCGCCCGCGCTTCCAGGCGCATACTGGCCGGAATGACGAAATCCTCAGCAGGTCGCCGCCCCCTGCCCACCAGCCCCTTCAAGCCCCGGGCGGAGGCACCGCGCAAGCACTTCGCCGTCGGCGACCGGGTCACCCATGACGGGTACGGCCTCGGTCGGGTCATCGGCATCGAAGGTGACGGCGACATCGCGGTACTCGTCGACTTCGGATCACGGCAGGAACGCATCACCCACCCGTACACCGCGATGTTCAAACTCTGACCCCGGACGCCCCGGCGCTCGGCCGATTGCGCCGCGCAGCACGCGGGCGGAGCACGCCGAGCGGGACGGTGGGGCATCGTGCCGGTGCGGCGTCGAGGGGGGTGCGCTCCGACCGAGAACCACACGGCCAGCGGCCCCCACGTGCCGGTCCAGGCGCCACAGCCGCCGATCGCCTCGCCGTACCGCGAGGACGCCGGCCGGGTTGGTCACGGAGGGTTCTTTCCAGCGGTTCGTCCGGACCTCCCGGCGGGGGAGGTCACCGAGGCGGTCGGGTGCGCTGGGGCCGCGTGGCGTTGTGTCTGGACACGCTCGGATCAGCAGGTCGTTCCGCTCGGAACCGGTTTGAGGTCGGTGAGGTAGGCGTCCACGGCGTCGGTGACGCAGGCGTTGCTACGGCCGTAGGCGGTGTGGCCCAGGCCCTTGTAGGTGAGCAGCATGCCGCCGGGCAGTTGGGTGGCGAGGCTCTGCGCCCACGGGTAGAGCGTGGCCGGGTCGCCGGTGGTGCCGACGACCAGGACCGGGGGCAGGCCGTCGGCGTGGACGCGGTGCGGCTGCTGTTGTCCGGCGGGCCAGTCCTTGCAGGTGAGTTCGGCGAGGACAGTAGAAGTGCCGATGGCTCCGGCCTCCTTGTGCGCGCGCTCCAGCAGGTCCCAGTAGGGCTGCGGGTCCCTTGGGTGCGGTTGGTCGAGGCAGTTGACGGCGGTGATGGCGACGGAGGAGTTGTCGGGGGCCTGCTCTGCGGAGGCGCTCGGGTCGGATCCGGCGTCGGGGCTGTCATCGGAGTTGCTGTCGGAGTTGCTGTCCTGGGTGGATATGCCGGGGCTGGCGAGTTCGGCGAGTTTCGTTCCGTCGCCGTTGCGTGCGGCGCGGAGCGCCTCGGACAGGTCCTGCCACTGGGCTTCGGGCGTGTACATCGACGTGGTGATGGCGGTGAGCAGCAGGTTCTGGTCGAGCCGTTCGTCGGTGCCCTTGATGCGCAGGGGGTGTTTCGATGTGCGTGCGTACAGGTCGGTGATCACTTTGCGGATGCCGTCCGGGGTGGTGGCGGGGCAGGCGTCGTGCACGACGGTGGCGCATTGCTGGGCGTAGTCGTCCACCGACTTCTGGAAGGCTTTGCCTTGTTGGAGGGTCTGTTCGGACCAGGTGAGTGAGGGGTCCATCGCTCCGTCGAGGACGAGCGCGCGTACCCGGTGTGGGAACAGTTCGCCGTAGACGGTGCCGAGGTAGGTGCCGTAGGACCAGCCGAGGTAGCTGAGCTTCTCGTCGCCGAGGGCGGCGCGTAGCACGTCCAGGTCGCGGGCGGCGTCCAGCGTTCCTACGTGCGGCAGGATCGCCCCGCTGTGGGCCTTGCAGGCGGCGACCTGGCGGGCGGCGTCGGCGAGCGCGGCGTTGCGTTCGGCATCGGTCGTCGGGTACACGCTCGTTGGTGTGTCGTCGGAGGCGGGCTGGTCCTGGTCGGTGGCGTCGGAGGGGCCGCAGTCGATGGCCGGTTTGCTGCCGGCCACGCCGCGTGGGTCGAGGCTGACGATGTCGAAGCGGGCGCGGGTCCGTTCGCTGAAGGAGGAGACGCCGCCGTCCTTCAGCTGGTCGACTCCGGAGGAGCCCGGGCCGCCGGGGTTGAAGACCAGGGAGCCGATGCGCTGGACGGGGTCCGCCGCAGCCTCCCTGGCCAGCCGCAGGGTGAAGGTCTGGCCGTTCTCGGGGTGTGCGTAGTCCATGGGGACGGTCAGCGTGGCGCACTGCAGTCCGCCGCATGGTGTCCAGGTAAGCTTCTGCTGGTAGAAGGCTTGCAGGGCGCTCCGCTCGGCGGGGTCGGCCGTCGCGGCGGCGGTGGGCTGCGCGTGGGTGTCCTCTGCCGCGTCGTGGCAGCCTGCGAGTGTCGTCGCGCCGAGTACGGCCAGGGCCAGGATCAGGCTGCCGCGCTTGATGGTCGGGTACTTCATGGGACTACTCCGTCGGTTTTGGTCAGAGCTGTTTCGCGGCACGCAAGGCACGGGCGTGCGGGCCAGTAGCGTCGAGCACGTGGCCGCCCCGGTACCCGCGGCGTTCTCGGGCCTCCTTGCACCAGCGCGTCAAACCCGCGGCATCGGACGCCTGTGAGAGGCCCAGGGCGTTGGCCGCCCGGCGGACCTGCTGGACCACCACTCCCCGCTGGTCCAGGCCGCCCACGTCCGACGCCGCGCCCGCGACGGTCAGCAGTGCCAGCACCCCGGCGGCCCACCGCAGCCGGAGCGAGGACGTCAGCCGGGCCCGGCCAGTCCCCGGGGCGCGATCGGGGCCCACGCCCGGGGGTGTCCCGCGTCGCCGCACACCGCCGCGCTCACCAATCTCTCGGACCGACCACCGCACTGTCCGGGCCCCTCCTGTTCGATTCCGCCGTCACGTCACTGGAGGATTCCTGAGGAAGGCTGAGGATTTGATGAGGTCCGCCTCAAGGCCGGACGCCGGACCGGGCTATCCTGACCGCCGTGCGAGTACTGGTGGTCGAAGACGACGCTGACCTGCGGTTCGCGGTAGCCGCGGCACTGCGCGGCGAGGGCCTGGCCGTCGACGAGGCCGCCGATCTGCCGGCCGCCGACGAGGCGCTGTTCGTCACCGAGTACGACTGCGCGGTGTTCGACCGGATGCTGCCATCCGGGGACGCCGTCGACTTCGTCCATGGACTGCGCCGCGCCGGGCACACCGTCCCGGTGCTGTTCCTCACCGCCCGCGACACGGTCGCCGACCGGGTCGAGGGGTTCGCCGTCGGCGGCGACGACTACCTGGTCAAACCGTTCGCGGTGCCCGAGCTGGCGGCCCGGGTGCACAGCCTGTGCCGACGCGCGACGACCCTCCGGCCCCCCGTGCAGCGCTTCGCCGACCTGGAGATCGACACCGCCCGCCGCCAGGTGCACCGCAGCGGCGTGCTGCTCGGCCTGACCCGCAAGGAGTTCGCCGTGCTGGAACTGCTCGCGACCCGGGCGGACCAGGCCGTACCCCGCGCCGACCTCATAGAGAAGTGCTGGGACGAGATGGCCGAACCGAACTCCAACGTCGTCGAGGTCCTGGTCTCCCAGCTGCGCCGCAAGCTCGGCGATCCACCGTTGATCCACACGGTCCGCGGGATCGGCTACCGGCTGGCACCACCCACCGCCGGCAGCCGGCGATGAGCGCCGCGGCCCGGCGCCTGCGCCTGCGTCGGCGACAGCGGCCGGCGATGACGGCCGCGGCCCGGATCCGGCGGCTGCGCTGGCGGCTCACGGCACTGTTCGCCCTGACCAGCGCGGTCGGACTGATCGCCCTGGCGGCGTTCGCCATCCGCACCGACGACAACTCCTGGCGCAGCGAGCTCGACGACACGCTCAACCTCCAGGCCAGCCAGGCAATCCCGTATCTGAGCTTCGACGACGACGGCCGATTCGAGGCGCAGAGTCTGCTGGACGCCGTGGAGACCGAGTGCCCGCCGGTGACAGTGGTGACCGGTACGGCCGACCGGCCCACCATCGCCTACACCCCGCACCAACCCTGCGTACGAGCCAGCGCCGAAGACCTCGAAGCGGTCGCTGCCACAGCGATGCGGGACGGATCGGCCACCGAGGTCGAGGCGCGCAGCGCGAACGGCCACCAGATCTGGCTGCTCGCCCAGCCCTACACAGCGGCAGGCGGCCAATCGACGGCCGGCGCGGTGGTCGCAGTCGGCGACACCACCAGTGGCCAGGCCGAGCACCGCAAGCTGGCACTGCTGCTGGTGACAGGCTGCGCGGTCCTGGTAGCCCTGTCCGCCGTGGCCGGGCACCTGCTCTCCGGAAGGGCGATCCGGCCGGCCCTGACGGCACTGCAGCAGCAGGAGGAGTTCCTCGCCGACGCCGCCCACGACCTGCGCACCCCCACCGCCTCGCTGCGCAGCCTCGCGGAGACCGCGCTGCGCGACGACGCCCACCGCGCCGCCGCACTGGAACGGACCGTTCGCCTGGCGACCCGGATGGGCGACCTGATCGACGGCCTGCTCACCCGGGCCCGGCTGATGGCCGGCGTCGGCACTCTGGCCCGCCAGCCACTGCGCCTCGACCAACTCGTCGAGGTGGTCGTCGACGACACCGAGACCGGCGAGCACCGTGTGACCGTACGCACCGAACCGGTCGTCGTGGACGCCGATCCCGACCTGATCCGGCGGGCGGTGGCCAACCTCCTCGGCAACGCGCTCCGCCACGGCCACGCCCCGGGCCGGCCGGCGGAAGTCGAACTCACCGTCGCCGCCGACGCAACCGTGACCGTCGACGACGCCGGCCCCGGAATACCCCCGGCCCTGGCCGACTCGCTCTTCCAGCGCTTCCACAGCGGTTCCGGCTCCACCGGCCTCGGACTGTCCATCGCTTCCTGGGTCGCCCACGCCCACGGCGGCACCCTCGACGTCGGCACCAGCCCACACGGCGGCGCCCGCTTCACCCTCCGCCTCCCACCACGGGCCAAGACCGCCTCCCCGCAGTAGCCGCGCTCCAAGCAGCGACCCTGCTCTACACCACCATGAGCGGGTTCGGCCACGTCGACCTCGTAGTGCTCCAGCGCAACGCGCTCATCACCATCCGCTATGAAGCGCTCACCCGCTCCGGGTACACCCTGAAAAGACGTCCCGCCCACCACCGCGGAAGCCGCCGCCACCGCCTGCGCCCAGGACGCCCTGGGCACGCTCACCGCCTCGTGAAACCACGACGCCACCGACATACGGTGCGACCTGTGGTTCTGCCGATTCCGGGCCGCCGGCCCACTGGACCGGGAAGAACCCGTGACTGACGCCGCCGAGCCGGCCCGACGACGGGAAAACGGCATCGTCCGTCATCGGGCCGCCGGCGTAGCGGAAGCGGCTGAGCGCCGATAAGCCGCTGCGAAGCCGCCCAGTCGCGAGGGTCGGTTCGGGTCCCAGAGCGGCGCGTACTGCGGGTGGGCTGAGAAGCGGGTCGCGACCGAGCGGACCATCGCGCACGGGGCCGGCTTGCGACACCGCTCGCACTCCGTGCGGTGACGGCGGGTCGCCCGGGCCACTGAGTCGGCCGGCAAAACGCGCTCGGAATCGTCGTGGAACTCCAGGCCGAGCCTGAAGGCGTTGGCCTGCCCTTCGGCCAGCAGCCGGTTGCACGGCCGGTACGGGCTCCATCAGTGGTCGTGCGGCACCTGGCTGAAAGTCCGCAACGGCAACCTGTCGCACGGACGACCATTGGACGAACGAGTCTGGAACCGCCGCCCTGTTGGACAGTTGTCACGACTGGAGCCCTGTCCGTCCGGGCATACCGTCGATACCGCCGCCGGCGGGTCCGGCTGAGACTCCCCAACGAGCACAACCGGACCCCTGGTCGGCGGCCGGGCCTGGACGCGGCTCCCCCCACGGAGCGGCAACCGGGCCCGCGTACTGTTCAACCAGCGACACGCAGCGTACATGCCATCTCAACGCACCGCTACCGTCTGCCGGGAACCCGATCCGTCCGGCCCGAGAGACCGGTTTCGCGGATCAGCCACAGAGAGCTGCAGGTCGCTTGGGCGAAAACGCCCAAGCGCTACGTCCCGCCCAAGCCCCGCCGATGAACGCACCTGCTGGACCCCGGACCAGGCCGCCCCGTTCCCGCACCGCGGCGCCGAGCACTACGCCGACCAGCTCAGCGAACCCGAGCCCGGACCTGTTCGCCCTTGCCCTTGCCCTTGCCCTTGCCCTTGCCGAGAACATCATCCGCCCTGGCGAGGGGCACTGTGCGAGGGTGGACAGGCACCGACCCCGTCAGTCGGGTCTGCGCTCTGGCAAGGCCGGCGGGCTCCGCGGCATGACGATCGACCGCACTGCTACGACTGGCGCACTCGGGCGTGACGGACACTGCGGGTGCCGATAAACCATCCGTCCAGGTCGTGCGCTTGATCATCGGTCACGGACCATCTACGGTCGCACCGCACGCACCTGCGCTCTTCCCGTGGACGACGGACAGGCAGCATCATGATCTACCGTGCTTCTGGGTGTCCGTCAGGACCTCGCGGGCGGCGCGGTAGGCGTCCTCCTGCAGGGCCGCGTCCGCCGGGTTGGTGGTCGCCTCCGCCAGGGCGAGGGCGGCGCGCTCCCGAGGGGCGAACAGCTCGGTGTCGCGCCAGGCCGGGAGGGTGCCCAGGCGCTGGGCGGTATCGCCCTCCTGCAGGGCAGCCCTGGTGTGCACGTTGAGGCAGTAGGCGCAGCCGTTGATCTGGGAGACGCGCATGTTGACCAGTTCCACGAGCTTGCGGTCCAGCCCGGCATCCGCCGCGCCCGCACGGGCGGATTCGGCCGTCGCGCGCATCGCGCGGTAGGTGGCGGGACTCTGCTTGTCGATGAACACCCGAAGGCGCCTCGGGGTCACGGTCACATCCGTCGCTGTCGCGTCACTCACGGAAGCTCCTCTGGCGGATCACTGTCGGGCGGCACTGCATCATGGCATAATAGTTGAAAATAAAACATTCTTGAAGAGCCGACGAGGGGACCCACCATGACCACCACCGAGACCGATCCCGTCGAGCCGCGCGGCGAAGCCCCGGACCGGAAGGCCGGCCCCCGGGTGGAGGTGCTGCCCGCGCGGGACGTGCCGCTGGGCGGGCCGCGGGCGATGACGGTCCGGCGCACGCTGCCACAGCGGGCCCGGACGCTGATCGGTGCCTGGTGCTTCGTCGACCACTACGGGCCCGACGACGTCGCCGAAAGCGGCGGGATGGACGTCGCCCCGCACCCCCACACCGGACTGCAGACGGCGAGCTGGCTGTTCAGCGGCGAGATCGAGCACCGCGACAGCCTCGGCGTCCACGCCCTCGTCCGCCCCGGCGAGCTGAACCTCATGACCGGCGGCCACGGCATCAGCCACTCGGAGGTCTCGACCCCCGCCACCACGATCCTGCACGGCGTCCAGCTGTGGGTGGCGCTGCCCGAACAGCACCGACACGCCGAGCGCGACTTCCGGCACCACGTACCGCACCCCGTCCCGCTGGACGGCGGCGAGGCGCGGGTCTTCCTCGGCTCCCTCGCCGGCGACACCTCGCCCGTCCCCACGTTCACCCCGCTGCTCGGCGCCGAGCTCACGCTCCGGCCGCACGCGACCACCACCCTCGCCGTCGACCCCGCCTTCGAGCACGGCCTGCTCGTCGACCACGGGGACGTCCGAATGGCGGGCACGCCGCTGCGCCCGGCCGAACTCGGCTACCTCGGCCCCGGGGCCACCACGCTGACCCTCACCAACACCGGCGACGCCCCGGCCCGGATGGTCCTGCTCGGCGGCCCGCCCTTCGAGGAGCGGATCGTGATGTGGTGGAACTTCATCGGCCGCAGCCACCAGGACATCGTCGAGGCCCGGGAGGCGTGGCAGAACGGATCCGACCGCTTCGGCAGCGTCACGGGCTACCCCGGAGACCGCCTCCCCGCCCCCGTCCTGCCCGGGACGACCCTCACTCCGCGCGGGAATCCCCCGGTGCCGCAGGCCGGCTGAGAAGCCGTCGCACCGGTCAGGTCGACGGTGACGTCCGGGCACCACGGGAGCAGCGCGAGATCCTGGCCCTGCAGGGCGAGGACCAGGGCTGAGTCGGGCAGCGCCCGGCGTAGCTCGCGCAGCAGCGCCTCGGCGGTCGGCCGGTCGAGTCCGGCGGTGGGTTCGTCGAGCAGCAGGATGCGCGGCCGGCGCAGGATGGCGCGGGCGACGGCGAGGCGCCGCCGCTGTCCTTGGGACAGGGCGCGGCCGGCGGGGCCGACCGGGGTGTCCAGGCGCAGGGCACCGAGACCGACCGTCGCTAGCGCGCCGCGCAACTGCT
The DNA here is from genome assembly GCF_042794375.1 of Kitasatospora sp. NPDC056531. Classification (NCBI taxonomy): domain Bacteria; kingdom Bacillati; phylum Actinomycetota; class Actinomycetes; order Kitasatosporales; family Streptomycetaceae; genus Kitasatospora; species Kitasatospora sp. NPDC056531. The sequence goes on from NZ_JBHTTU010000006.1 coordinate 63,804, forward strand.
CCGGGTCCGCGAGTGGTGCGGCCAGGCACAGGTTGGCCGAAACGGTCGTGTCGGCGAGCCAGTCGTCGGCCTCGACCAGGGTGAGCACATCGGCGACGGCCTCGGCGGGGAGGTCCGCGACGGGGGCGGTGCCCAGCCGCACCTGGCCGGCAGTGGTCGGCACCCGTCCGGCCAGCTGACCGAGGAGGGTGGACTTCCCGCTGCCGTTGGGGCCAGTGACGACGACCAGCCGGGGAGCACGGACGGTGAACGAGAGTGGCCGCCCACCGTTGGCAGTGGGCAGGTCCGCCACGGTGAGCACCGGGCTGCCCCGCGTCGGCGCGGGCCGCTGCCGGTCGGTGGCGGTCGCGGTGAGCGGGCCGAGACGCGCGGCCGCGTCCTGGGCGCCGGCCAGCTCCTGGAGCAGCTGCGGAAGGCGCTCCAGCAGCTCCCACACCGCCGCGAGCAGCAGCACCTCGCCGACGGCGTCGGCCACCGGCTGCGCCCAAGCACCTGCCCACAGCGCGAGCAGCAGGGCGAGGCCCTGGCCGAGGGCGGCGAGCAGCCGCAGGCCCAGGCGGCCCGTGCGCTGCTCGGCTGCCGCGGCGGCGGCAGCCGCCTCCTCGCGCTCCAGCGCCGTCGCGACGACACCTCGGGCCTGTGGCATCGCGTCCAGGCAGCGTAGTTCGTTGAAGGCGGCCCGGGCGGCGATCAGGTCCGTCCGTGCGCCGACCCGGGCAGCGGCGGCGCTCGCGAGGTGTCGTCGGGCCCTGCGGCCGGTGCGGATCGCCCACCAGGTGCCGCCCGCGAACACGCCGAGCTCGGCCGCGCCGAGTGTCGGGCTCGCCCGCAGCAGCAGCGCCTCCACCAGCACCGCGGTGACGGCGCAGCCGGCGAGTGGCGCGACGACCTGGGCGGGCAGGCCCGCCACCGTCTCCACATCGGTGGTCAGGCGAGCGAGCAGGGTTCCGTCGCGTTGGGCGCGGAGCTCGCGCGCGCTCAGTTCGCCCGCGCCCCTGACCAGGCGGCCGCGCAGGGTCACGGTCGTGGCGAGGACGACCCGGTGGCTGACCAGCCGTTCGAGGTAGCGCAGCGAGGTGCGCAGCAGGGCGAGGGCGCGGACCGTCCCCGACGGGTACATCCACGACCAGGTCGTGTTGGCCAGCAGTGTCACCAGCGCACAGGTCGTCAGGAACCAGCCGGACAGACCCAACAGGGCTGCTGCGCTCAGCTCCGCCGCTGCGGCCAGCGTGATGCCGACGGCCAGGTCGCGCAGGGGCATGGAGTGGCGCAGCAGTTTCCAGGCGTTCATCGCGTCCTTCCCCGGTCCAGGCGGATCGTCCGGTCCGCGAGTGGGAGCAGTGCGGGGCTGTGGGTGGCGAGCAGCACGCTCCGGCCGCGCGTCAGTGTGCGCAGGGCCGCCACCACGCGGGCCTCCGCCACCGGGTCGAGGTGGGCCGTGGGCTCGTCCAGGCAGAGCAGCGGTGCGTCCCGCAGCAGGGCCCGCACCAGGGAGAGTTGCTGGGACTGGCCGGAGGAAAGCCCGCTGCCCCGCTCGCCGAGCGGGGTGTCCAGCCCGCCCGGCAGGTCGGCGAGCAGGTCGCCGAAGCCGAGCGTGCGGAAGGCGGCGGCGAGTTCCGCGTCGCTGGCGTCCGGCCGAGCCAGCAGCAGGTTCTCGCGGACGGTGCCGGGCAGCAGGTGCGCGGGCTGGCCGACCCAGGCGACCGCGCCGGGTGACGGCGGCTGCCGGGTGCCTTCCCGCTCGTGGGCGACGGTTCCGGCGGCGGGTTCGGCCAGGCCCGCGGCGACGGCGAGCAGGGTCGACTTGCCCGCGCCGCTGGGCCCGGTGACGGCGAGGAAGGCGCCGGGGGTGAGGTCGAGACTCACGTCGTCCAGCGCCAAGTCCTCCCGATCGGGATGACGCACCGTCACCCGATCCAACCGCACGCCGACCGCGTCGCCGGTGCGCCGGTCCGGCGCGGGCCGGGCCGGTGCCACGCCCCCACTGCCGGCGCTGCCGAGGACCTCGTCGATCAGTTCCGCCGCGGCGCGGGCCTCGGCGCGGGCGTGGTAGCCGCGGGCCAGGTCCCGGGCGGGGGCGAAGTAGGCGGGGGTGAGCACCAGCACGAAGAGCGCGGTGGCCAGGCTCATCCGGCCTGGCACCAACGGCAGCTGGAGGTAGTCGAGCAGCGCCAGCCCGCAGTAGGTCGCCACCACGGCGAGGGTCCCGGTGATCAGCAGCTCGATCCAGGCGGTGGAGAGGAAGGCGACCCGCAGCACCGTCTGCGTGCGGTGGGCCAGTTCCTCGTCGTCCTCGCGCAGCGCAAGACCGGCGGTCTCCCGGGCACTCAGTCCGATCAGGGTGGGCAGGCCGCGCAGCTGGTCGAGCAGGCGTGCGCTGTGGCCGCGCACCGCCGTGAGCTGCGCGTGGACGGCGGCCTGCGTGCCGAGGCCGATGACCTTGAGGTTGGCGGGCAGCAGCGGGGTGGCGGCGACCAGGATCAGTGCCACGAACCAGCTGCGGAGCGCGATGGCGGCCAGCGTCAGGCCGCTGCCCAGCAGCATCGTGGTGCGGGCGGGGACGTACTCGGTGAGCCACTCGGTCAGCCGGGCGACCTCGCCGGTCAGGGACTCGGCGAGGGCGGCGTCACCGATGCCGGGGCGGGCGGGGCCGTGCGCCGGCAGAGCTGCGGCGAGCAGACGCTCGCGCAGGGCCGCGCGCACCCGGCGGGCGCCGCGCGCGGCAGCCGCGTCGGCGGTGGACAGCAGCACCGACCGGACCGCCAGACCGGCCAGCACAAGCCCGGCGCCGGGCAGGACCTGCACCGGGAGCCGTCCGCCGTGCTGGCCGGTGAGCCCGCGCTGCGCGGCCCAGGCCAGACCCGCCGCCCAGAGCACGGTGCCCAGTGGGGCCAGCCCGCGCAGCAGGCCCGCCCGCCGCAACTCCCTGCGGCCGGGCTCGGCCCACACGTGCAGCCGGGCCGACACCTCGTCGTCCCGGCCCCGGGCCCGCTCGTCGCCGAGCTCGGTCAGCAGGGCGGCCGAGGCGCTCATGCGCCCACCTCGCTCCGCTCGGCAGGAGCACTCGCCCACGCGCACCCTTCAATTACTCGCTCGCTCATGTCTCGGCCCCGGCGGAGTCCGCGTCGTCCGGGTCGAGATCGAAGACCCCGTCCCCCTGGTCCCGCCGGTCGCCGAGGATCCAGGCGACCAGGGCCGTCACCGAGAGGAGGGCGATGCCCACGGGGTCGATCCAGTCGGCGACGCCGCCGAAGACGTCCTGGGACACGGCCGCCAGCCCGACGCCCAGCACGGTGAGCAGCGCGCGCCGGACGACGACCACGAAGCCACCCGGCTCGGGCCGGACTTGGCGGGATTCCCTCGCGCGCACCCGGAGCGGGGCGAGCGGCGCCTCGGGAGCCTGCGTGAACTTGCCGCGGAAGGCCCACCAGGCGTACGCGTTGTAGGCGAACACCACCGGCATGCACAGCCCCACGCCGACCACGAGGAAGGTCTGCGAGCTGGACGGGCTGGACGCCTGGTGCAGCGTCAGCCCAGGAGGTACGACCACCGGCGCAGTCGCGGCCACCAGCGCCAGCAGACCGCAGACCTGGGCCGCGACCACACCCGCGAAGGGCCGCCAGTCCGGCCGCCGCCCGAAGCCGTGCCAGGCCACCGCACCCGCGGCCACCGCACCGGCGACCGCGATCCAGTACAGCGTCGCGCGCACGGGCTCGTCGAACCTGAACTTCTGCGGATCGGCGACCTCCAGGCCGAACCCGAGGATCAGCGCGGCCACGGTCGTTCCCACCAGCAGCGGGCGCCCGGCCCGGCCCGCCCGCTCGCGGGTGGCACCTTCGGTCTTGTCCTGCAGCCAGGCGGCGCCGGCCAGCAGGTAGAGCACCACCAGACCCAGCGCGCACAGCACGCTGTAGGGGGTGAGCCAGTCGAAGGCGCCGCCGCTGAACGACCCGTCACGCTGCTCCAGTCCGGAGAGCACGCCGCCGAGCACCAGGCCCTGGCAGAGGGTCGCCGCGACCGAGGACACGCCGAACAGCAGGGCCCAGCCGCGCCGGTAGCCGTCGGCGGCGCTCTGGAACTCCAGCCCCATACCGCGCAGGATGATCGAGAGCAGCATGCCGATCAGCGGCAGGTAGACCCCCGGCAGCACGGTCGCGTATACGCCGGGCAGCCCGGCCCACAGGGCGACACCGGCCAGCACGAGCCAGCTCTCGTTGGCGTCCCAGGCGGTGGCGATCAGCTCGCCGTACTCGCGCCGCCCCTCCCCCTTGGCGAACAGGCTGAGCATGCCGACGCCCAGGTCGTAGCCGTCCAGGACGACGTACATGCCGAGCGAGAGCAGGACGAGCGCGTAGGTGGCGTACTCAAGCAACGGGGGCCTCCGTTCCGAAGGTGGGCTGCGCGGCGACGTCCGCGGGCGCCTCGGGACCGGCCTTGACCGTCCGGACGATGTAGCGGACCCAGATGACCAGCAGCGTCGAATAGAGGAGCACGAAGGCGGTCAGCGTGGTCGCGGCCTGCGCGGTGGTCAGGTGCGAGAGCGCGTCGGAGGTGCGCAGCTTGCCGTAGACCACCCAGGGCTGCCGCCCCGTCTCGGCGGTGATCCAGCCACCGGTGATGGCGATGACGCCGGCCGGTGTCATCCAGACCATCCAGCGCAGGAAGCGACGGGAGTCGAAAAGACGCCTGCGCAGGCGCAGCACCAGCCCCGCGAGGGCGGTGGCGAACATCGCCAGGGCGGTGAAGTACATCGCGCGGAAGCCGTAGAAAGCGCTCCACATGTTGGGCCGCTGGTCGGGTGGGGTCTGCAGCAGGCCGGGTACCTCGGCCTTGCCGGTGAGGTCGTGGCCGATCACCGCGCCCAGGTGCGGGATGGTGATGCGCAGGTCGTCCTTGCCCTGGCCGGTGTCGGGGACGACGACCACGTTGTATCCGTTGTTGTCGGTGCGCCAGTTCCCCTCGAACGCCTGCAGTTTCGCGGGCTGGTGCTGAGCCATGAAGACGGCGGTGGCATCGCCGACGTACAGCTGGATCGGCATCAGGACGGCGAGTACGCCGAGGGCGATGGACAGGCAGCGGCGGGCGAACGGCAGCGCGGCCCGGCGCTGCTTGACCAGGTACCAGGCGGAGATGCCGCCGACGAACCAACTCGCGCTGATCAGCACGGCCAGCAGCATGTGCGGGAAGCGGTAGGTGAAGGCCGGGTTGAGCAGGATCTCGGTCCAGTCGCCCGGGTGGAACTGGCCGGCCGTCTCGGTGTAGCCGGCCGGGTCCTGCATCCAGCTGTTGGCGGACAGGATCCAGGTGGTGGACAGCAGGGTGCCGAAGGCAACCATCCAGGACGCGAAGGCCATGGTGCGCGGCTTGACCCGGCCCTCTCCGTAGAGCATGACGCCGATGAAGCCGGCCTCCAGGAAGAAGGCCGTGATGACCTCCATGCCGATGGTGACCCCGATGACGGGTCCGACCGCGTGGGCGAAGACACCCCAGTTGAGGCCGAACTCGAAGGTCATCACAGTGCCCGCGACGACGCCGAGGCCGAAGCCGACCGCGAAGATCTTCTTCCAGAAGCGGAAGATCTGCTGGTAGAGCGGGTTGCCCGTGCGCACGTAGGCGGTCTGCACGACGGCGAGCAGCACGGAGAGGCCGACCGTGAGGGCCGGGAAGGACATGTGGAAGATCGCCGTGATGGCGAACTGCCACCGGGACAGTTCTATGGCAGCCGGTGAGGCCATGGGGTCTCCGGAGGGGACGCGGAACGGGCTGGTGCGGGGGTCAGGGGCGCGGAATGCTCCGCGGATCGGCGCATGCCGGGTGGATCACTCCCGGTAGAGCAGCACCGTGGCGCCGGCCAGCACCGCGCTGGCCACCAGCGCCCAGGCGATCTGCCCGTGCAGCACCAGGACCGCGCCCGGCACGGCGCCGGCCAGCATGGTGGCGACCGCGAGGATCCTGCGCCGCTGGCGCGGCGCGGTGCCACCGGCCAGGCGGGAGTCGGCCGCCAGGCCGGTCAGGGTGAGGGTGAGCACCGTGGTGGTGAGGTCCGGCACGCCGAGGCCGCGCACGGTGCCGTTGCGGATGCCCATCGCTACCGCCACCAGGGCGATCACGGCGTACCGCGCGGATCCGTCCGCGCTCCAGGCGAAGGCGACGACGGCGGCCGCACCGTGCAGCGAGACCTCCAGGACCAGGGCCGCGCGCAGCCATCGGCCGCGCCGCGTGGTGGTGTGCCGCCCCGCGAGGCGGCCGGCCAGGACCGCGCCGGCGAGGAAGGCGGCGAGGGAGGTCAGCGAGCCCGCGACGGAGAACCCGGGGGCTCCGGCCAGGGCGAAGGCGATGACGACGACGTTGCCGGTCATGTTCGCCGTGAAGACGTGGCCGAGGCCGAGGTAGCTCACCGCGTCGATCAGGCCGCTGACCGCGGTGAGGGCGAACAGGGCCAGCGCCAGCGGATGGCGGTCGTGGACCTGTGGCCCGGGGAGCTGTGGCGGGGCGGTGCGGGGATCGCTTGCGGGCGTGGTCATGACGCCTCCTCTCCGAGTTGCCGCATCGTCAGAAGAAGCACGGGTCCAGCGGCGCCGCGCCCTGACCCGGGAGGGCGAGACCGCGGGCCTCCCGCCAGGCGCGCTGCTCGTCGGAGGCCGCCGCGGCCTGTGCCACCCGCTCGGCCTGGTGGAAGCCGGCGAGGCCGGGTGCGGGGGTGGCGTGGTAGCCGCCGAACCGCGTGACCGGGCTCCACGACGGCGTCACAGCGGGCAGGTCGGGGGCCAGCCCCTGGTGCTCCTGGGCGCCGTGGACGATCCGGCCGCCGACCACGGTGAGCACGGACTCGATGTGCGGGATGTCCGGCTCGGGCACGGTGAAGTAGTCCGCACTGAGGATCGCGAGGTCCGCGTAACTGCCCACGGTCAGACGGCCCTTGACATCCTCCTCGCCGGTGAGCCGGGCACCGCCCAGGGTGTAGAGCTCCAGGGCCTGCTCGCGGCTGAGCCGGTTGTGGTCGGCCGCGAGCCGCCGCCCGCTGACCGCGCGGCCGGAGACCAGCCAGTGCAGGGCGACCCAGGGGTTGTAGGAGGAGACCCGGGTGGCGTCGGTGCCCGCCGCGACGGTGAGGCCGCGGCTCAGCATGGCGCGCAGCGGCGGTGCCTCGGCGGCGGCGGGGGCACCGTAGCGGGAGACAAAGGCCTCGCCCTGGAAGGAGAGGCGGTTCTGCACGGAGACGGCGCCGCCCAGGGCCGCGATCCGGTCGAGACTGTCCGGGCTCACCGTCTCCGCGTGGTCGAAGAGCCAGCGGTTGCCGTGCGGGAACAGACCCTCGGCGGCCAGTTTCTCGAAGACGGCGAGGTCGCGGCGGATGGTCTCGTCGTACGTGGCGTGCAGCCTGAAGCCCCAACCGTTTTCCATCAGCAGGCGCACGGCCTTCTCGAACTCGGTTTCGTAGGCGCCCAGGTGCGGCCGCGGCTCGGTGAAGTTCTCGAAGTCGGCCGCCGCCCAGGTGAGGTTCTCCCCCGCTCCGTTGAGGCGCAGCCAGGCGTCGCCGTCGCCGGGGCGCACGGTGCTGACCCAGCGGGTGAGGTCGTCCAGTTCCTGCCCCGCGGTCTGCGGGAAGAGGTGGTAGGCGATCCGCAAGGTCAACTGTCCCTGCCGGGCCAGGTCCATGACGGTGCCGTAGTTCTCAGGGAAGCTCTGGAAGCCGCCGGCGGCGTCGATCGCCGAGGTGAGACCGAAGCGGTTCAGCTCGCGCAGGAAGTGCCGGGTGGAGCCGGCCCGGTCCGCCTCGTCCAGCATCGGCGCCTTGGCCAGGGTGGAGTAGAGCAGCAGCGCGCCCGGGGCGGCGATCAGCAGGCCGGTCGGTTCGCCGTCGTGGGCGCGGACGATCTGGCCGCCGACCGGGTCCGGGGTGTCCCGGGTGAAGCCGGCTGCCCGGAGCGCGGCCCGGTTGAGCAGCGCCGACTGGTAGAGGTGCAGCACGAAGACGGGGGTGTCGGGTGCCGCGGCGTTGAGTTCGTCCAGGGTGGGCAGCCGCCGTTCGGCGAACTGGTCGGCGGACCAGCCGCCGACCACCCGCACCCACTGGCCGGGCGGGGTGCGCTCCGCCTGGACCCGGAGCATGGCGAGTGCCTGGCGCAGCGTCGGCACGCCGTCCCAGCGCAGCTCCAGCACGTAGTTGAGACCGCCGCGGATGACGTGCAGGTGCGCGTCGTTGAGTCCCGGGACGGCCCGGCGGCCGAGCGCGTCAACGACCCGGGTGTCCGGGCCGACCAGTGGGACGATGTCCGCGTCGTCACCGACCGCCTGGATCAGTCCGTCCCGGACGGCCAGGGCGGTCACCTGGGGACGGCCCGGGTCGTTGGTGTGCACCTTGGCGTTGCGGATGACCAGGTCGGCGGGCTGGTCCGGGGTGCCGGGGCGGATGCCGGCGACGGGCATGCTGGACAACGGAGTTCCTTTCGGGCGACGGCAGCTGACGGGTTGGCGTGCGCGGTCGAGGTGCGCGCCGGATCAGTGGGGGCTGAGCGCAGCGGGTGGGATGAACGGCAGCGCGGGGCTGTCGGCGGGCCGCGGAGCCGCCACGGCCGCGACGGCCAGCGCCGCGAGTTCTCCCCCGGCTCGCTCGACCCGCACCGGCAGGGTGTCGGTGAGCGCGTCGCCGGTACCGCCCCAGTCCTCGGAGGCCGCGAAGACGGCGGTCGGGGCGACGAGCGCGCGCTGGTAGGCGAAGAGCGGGCGCATCGCGTGCTCGAGTGCCAGGGAGTGGCGCGCGGTGCCGCCCGTCGCGGCGATCAGCACCGGCTTGCCCGCCAGCGCTCCGGGTTCGAGCAGGTCGAAGAACGACTTGAACAGGCCGCTGTAGGAGGCCGAGAAGACCGGCGACACGGCGATCAGCGCGTCGGCCGTGCTCACCTCCTCCAGCGCGCCGGCCAGCGCGGGCGCGGGGAAGCCGGAGAGCAGGTGGTGCGAGATGAGGGTGGCCAGCGGGCGCAACTCGTGTAGGTGTACCCGGACTTCACGGCCGGCCCGGGTGAGGTGCGCGGTGGTGGCGTCGGCGAGCCGGTCGGCTAGCAGGCGGGTGGACGAGGGCTGGCTCAGTCCGGCCGAGACCACGGCCAGGGTGATCGGCGAGGTCGTTTCCATGATGCGGCTCCGTCGGGGTCAGGAGGCGGTGGGGACGCGGTCCCGGAGCGTGGCGTGGGTGGGTGCGTCGGGCACGGTCTCAGGCCGGCCGGCGGCGAACTCCTTGCGGAGCACGGGCACCACCTCCTCGCCGAGGATGTCGAGCTGCTCCAGCACGGTCTTCAGCGGCAGCCCGGCGTGGTCCATCAGGAACAGCTGGCGCTGGTAGTCCCCGACCACCTCGCGGAAACCCAGGGTGCGTTCGATGACCTGCTGGGGGCTGCCCACGGTCAGCGGCGTCTGCTCCGTGAACTCCTCCAGTGAGGGCCCGTGGCCGTAGACCGGTGCGTTGTCGAAGTACGGACGGAACTCGCGGACCGCGTCCTGGGAGTTGTGGCGCATGAAGACCTGCCCGCCGAGCCCGACGATCGCCTGCTCGGGCGTCCCGTGGCCGTGGTGGGCGAAGCGGGTGCGGTAGAGCTCGACCATCCGCCGGGTGTGCTCCTGCGGCCAGAAGATGTTGTTGTGGAAGAAGCCGTCGCCGTAGTAGGCGGCCTGCTCGGCGATCTCCGGGGAGCGGATCGAGCCGTGCCAGACGAAGGGCGGTATGCCGTCCAGCGGGCGCGGGGTGGCGGTGAAGGACTGCAGCGGGGTGCGGAAGCGGCCCTCCCAGTCCACCACGTCCTCGCGCCACAGCCGGTGCAGCAGCGCGTAGTTCTCCACCGCGAGCGGGAGGCCCTGGCGGATGTCCTGGCCGAACCAGGGGTAGACCGGGCCGGTGTTGCCGCGCCCGAGCATCAGGTCGACCCGGCCGTCAGCGACGTGCTGCAGCATCGCGTAGTCCTCGGCGATCTTCACCGGGTCGTTGGTGGTGATCAGGGTGGTCGCGGTGGAGAGGACGATCCGCTCGGTCCGCGCGGCGATCCAGCCGAGCATGGTGGTGGGCGAGGACGGCACGAACGGTGGGTTGTGGTGCTCGCCGGTGGCGAAGACGTCGAGTCCGACCTCCTCGGCCTTGAGCGCGATGGCCAGGATCGCCTTGATGCGCTCGCGCTCGGACGGCGCCCGTCCCGTGGTGGGGTCGACCGTCACGTCGCCGACGCTGAATATCCCGAACTGCAAGGGGTGCCGCCTTTCCGCTGACCGGGCGGCCCGGTGGAGCCGCCCCGGCGAACCTAGGCAGCCCGCGGTGCCCGGAGTGCCTTCGCAGCGCATCGTCGGTTGCCTCGCAGCGCACGGCGCGTGCGGCTGACCTGGGGGTGCGCTGTCAGTGCAGTCTGGGAACAGTCCCGGGCGCGCAGCGAGCAGCCGCGTCGGGCCGGCGCGCATTAGCGTCGTCGAACGTGGCGCCCTGATGGCCCAGCCAGGCGCCTGCGTTCCCGTCAACTCCCCGAATGGAGAAGAACCATGGTCGACTTCGCCACGGTCCACGCCGCCCCGAGCCCCGATCTGCTCACCCCGGACAACGCGATGATGCTGTTCGTCGACCACCAGCCGCAGATGTTCTTCGGCACCGGCAGCGGTGACCGCACCTCCATCATCAATTCGACCGTCGGCCTGGCGAAGGCCGCGAAGATCTTCGACGTACCGGTGGTGCTCTCCACCGTGGCGGCGGAGTCCTTCTCCGGGCCGATCCTCCCGCAGCTGAAGGCGGTCTTCCCCGATCACGGGATCGTCGACCGGACCAGCATGAACGCCTGGGAGGACGAGGCGCTGGTCGAGGCGGTCAAGGCGACCGGCCGCAGCAAGATCATCCTGTCGGGCCTGTGGACCGAGGTCTGCCTGGTCCTGCCGGCGCTGTCGGCGCTGGAGCAGGGCTACGAGGTGTACGTGGTCGCGGACGCGTCGGGCGGTGTGAGCCCGCGGGCGCACGAGCACGCCCTGCAGCGGATGACCGCGGCCGGCGCGGTGCCGGTCACCTGGCTCCAGGTGCTGCTGGAGCTCCAGCGCGACTGGGCCCGGACCGAGACCTATGTCGCGGTGACGGACCTGGTCAAGGAGCACGGCGGCGCCTACGGCATGGGCGTCGTCTACGCCCAGGCCATGGTCAACCCGCACGCCGCCGGCTGACGGGCCGCGACCGAACTCGACCGGAGTCCATCATGAACACGGGCCTTCTCCTGCTGCGGGTGGTCGCCGGCCTGCTGATCGCGGGCCACGGCGTCCAGAAGGTCAGCTTCCGCCTGGGCGGCAGCGGACTGGCGGGTGGTACCGCCGAGTTCCGCGGCGACGGCTTCCGCGGCGGGAGGCTCACCGCGCTCGCCGCGGGCGGCACCCAGATCGGGGCCGGACTGATGCTGGCGCTCGGCCTGCTCACTCCGCTGGCCGGCGCGGGTGTGATGGGCGTGATGACCGTCGCCCTCACCGTCAAGTGGCCGCACGGGCTGTGGGTGCAGCACGACGGGTACGAGTACCCCCTCGTGCTGATCGTCATCGGTGCGGTGCTGGCCGCCACCGGCCCCGGCCAGTGGTCGCTGGACGGCGCCCTCGGCCTGGCGCACTGGCCGCTGTGGTGGCTGCCGGTGGCGGTGGTCGCCGGCGTGGGCGGCGGCCTGGCCACACGGCTCGCCCTGCACCGGGCCTGACCGCGGACAACTCCCGATCGCGTGGGCCCCGGGGCAGCTTACCTGCCCCGGGGCCCGCGCCCATTCGTCACCCAGGGAAGGTCGATGAAGTCGAGTACCGTCGCGGATTCCGGCGGGTCCGCCTGGACCCCGCTGCGGGAGAAGGTGTTCCGCGCGCTGTGGCTGGCCCAGTTCGTCTCGAACGTGGGCGGCTGGATGCAGACCGTCGGGGCACAGTGGCTGCTGGTCGGCCACGGGGCCGCACTGGTCTCGTTGGTCCAGGTCGCGGCCGGGCTGCCCGTGCTGCTCCTCGCCCTGCCGGCCGGCGTCCTCGCGGATCTGGTGGACCGCCGCAGGCTACTGCTCGGGATGCAGGCTGCCATGGCCGCGGTCGCCGCCGTGCTCGCCGCGCTCGCGCTGCTCGGCGTCCTCGGATCGTGGTCGCTGTTGCTCCTCATCTTCCTGCTCGGCTGTCTGACCGCGCTGAACGGTCCGGCCTGGCAGGCGCTCCAGCCGAGTCTGGTGCCGCGCGAGCAACTGCGGCAGGCCTCGGCGCTCGGGGCGGTGAACATGAACGTGGCCCGTGCGCTCGGGCCCGCGCTCGGTGGTGCCCTGGTCGCGGCCGCCGGCGTCGGCTGGACCTTCGCGTTCAATGCCGTCTCGTTCCTCGGCATCGTGCTGGTCCTGCTGTCCTGGCGCCCCGTCGGCGCGACGCCGGGCCGCGGCCAGGAGCGCGAGCACGCACTCGCGGCACTGCGCGCCGGCGGGCGCTACGTGCGCAGCGCGCCGGGGGTTCGGCGGATCCTGCTGCGCAGCGCGTTGTTCGTGCCCGGAGCGGCCGCCCTGTGGGCGCTGCTTCCGGTCATCGCCGTACAGCGTTTGAGGCTTGGCCCCTCGGGGTATGGCGCCCTGCTCGCCGCGGTGGGGCTGGGGGCGGTCCTGGGCGCGAGCGCGCTGCCATGGCTGGGCGCCCGTCTGAGGGCGACGAGCATGCTGGCGCTGGCCGGCACGCTGACGGCGGGCACGCTCGTCGTCGTCGCCGTCTCCACGGACGCCGTCCTGGCCGGTTCGGTCCTCGCGCTGGCGGGCGCGGCCTGGATCTGGGGACTCTCCACCCTCAGCGCCGCCTTGCAGCTCGAACTCCCCAACTGGGTCAGAGCGCGGGCGGTCGCCTTCTACCTGCTCGTCTTCCAAGGCGGCAACGCCCTGGGCGCGCTGGTGTGGGGGCAGCTGGCCCAGTACACCGGACTCACCGCCGCTCTGACCACCTCGGCCGCGCTGCTCGTACTGGGTGTGGTCTCCCTGCGCCGGCTTCCGTTGCTGGACGGCCGGGTCGATCCGTCACTGTCCGACACCTGGCCCGAACCACGGCTGACCGTCGAGCCGGCCCCGCAGGACGGCCCGGTCCTGGTCACCGTCACCTACCGGGTCGCCGGCGCGGACGCCTCGGCCTTCGTCCGCGCAATGGGTGGCGTCGAGGCCTCCCGGCGTCGGACCGGCGCCATCAGCTGGGGCCTGTACCGGGACGCAGCCGAGCCGGACCGGTTCATCGAGGTCTTCACGGTGACCTCGTGGGCGGAGCACTGTGCTCAGCACCACGTGCGCTACACCGGGATCGACCGCGAATTCGAGCGCACGGCCCGGAAGTTCGTGCCGAGCGAGCCGGTCGTGACGCACGCCGTGCCGGCCCGGGAATGAGCCGGGTCCGGGCCGGCGTGCGCCCGCCGGAGCAGCCACGCCGGCGTGCGGCGGCTCAGAGGCCGAACCGGGCACGGTGGGAGGCGGGGACCAGATCGGCGTACTCGGGGTGCTTGGTGATCCACCCGCGGATGAAGGGGCAGTAGGGCAGCACGGCGAGCCCCTGCTCGCGCGCCGCGTCCAGCGCGGCGCGCGCCAGCTTGCCGCCCAGTCCCCGACCCTCGAAGCGCGGGTCGATCTCGGTGTGGATGAAGGCGATCTCGTCGCCGGAGCGGTGGTACTCGGCGAAGCCGGCGAGTTCGCTGCCGTCATGGATCTCGAACCGGGACTTGTCGGCGTTGTCGCTGACGAGCTGCTCCATCGTTCCTCCTGCAGGGTGTGGTCGACCGCCTCGGGAATGGGCGGCACCTGATCGTTGACGGCCGGATCATGGCGACACCAGGAGCATAGTTTAAGAATCAACATTTGTCCCCCTGGCATCGCACGGCTCCCGTCGACGGCCAACCTAGCGACGAACGAAGGTGCCGCCGGGTGGGCCGGCACTCGGACGACACTCCGTGCCTCTTGGGGACAGCGCCGAGCACGCAGAGAACACGCCGACCCGGTCGGGCTGCCTAGCGTCGTTCAGGGGCCGGACCTGCCCAACGCAGGCCTGCCGGTGCATGACCATCAGATGGCGTGAGGGAACGGGCGAAGAGATGAGCGGAACCGACGAGTTCGACCTCGTGGTGCTGGGTGCCGGTCCGACCGGGGAGAACCTCGCCGATCGCGCGCGGGCCGGCGGCCTGAGCGTGGCGATCGTCGAACGCGAGCTCGTGGGCGGCGAGTGCTCGTACTGGGCGTGCATGCCGAGCAAGGCGCTGCTCCGGCCGCCGGCCGCACTGCGGGAGGCGCAGCGGCTGCCCGGTGCGCGGGCGGCGGTCGGGGACGGGCTGGATGCCGACGCGGTGCTGCGGCGCCGGGACGACTTCGCCTCGCTGTGGCGGGACGACGGCCAGGTGGCCTGGCTGGAGTCCGCCGGAATCACGCTGGTCCGCGGGCACGGCCGGCTGGACGGCGAGCGACGGGTCGTGGTGGACGTCCCCGGCGGGGGCCGCCGCATCCTGACCGCACGTCACGCCGTGGCCGTCTGTACCGGCACCGGTGCAGCCCTGCCCGACCTGCCGGGCATCGAGCACACGGGTGTGTGGACCAGTCGCGAGGCGACCAGCGCGCCCGAGGCCCCCGGCCGGCTGGCCGTCGTCGGCGGCGGCGTCGTCGCCGTGGAGATGGCCACGGCCTGGAGCGCGCTGGGCAGCCGGGTGACCCTGCTGGTCCGGGAACAGGCCCTCCTGCCGCGACTGGAGCCCTTCGCCGGTCAGCTGGTGGCCGAGGCGCTTCGGGAGTCCGGGGTCGAGCTGCGGTTCGGGGCGTCGGTGACCGGCCTGGCCCGGGGCGGCGAGGTCGTCCTGGACCTCGGCGAGCACGGCGAACTGCGGGCCGACGAGGTGCTGTTCGCCACCGGACGGCGGCCCGCGACCGGCGATCTGGGGCTGGAGACGGTCGGGCTGGAGCCCGGCGGATGGATCGAGGTGGACGACACCGGGCTGGCCGTGGGCGTGGCCGGCGGCTGGCTCTACGCGGCCGGCGACGTCAACCGCCGCGCGCTGCTGACCCATCAGGGCAAGTACCAGGGCCGGGTCTTCGGCGCGGTGATCGCCGACCGGGCGGCCGGCCGTGAACTCGACCTCGCGCCCTGGGGGCGCAGCGTCGCGACCGCCGACCGGACGGCCGTGCCCCAGGTGGTCTTCACAGACCCGGAGGTCGCCTCGGTCGGCCTCACCCTCGCCGACGCGTCCGCACGGGGCCTGCGGGCGCGGGCCGTCGACTACGACATCGCCGACGTGGCGGGGGCCTCGCTGCACGCCGACGGATACCGCGGCCGGGCACGGGCCGTCATCGATCTGGACCGGGAAACCGTGGTGGGGGCCACCTTCGTCGGATCCGGGGTCGCGGAGCTGCTGCACTCGGCGACCGTCGCCGTCACCGCCGAGGTGCCGCTCAGCCGGCTCTGGCACGCGGTACCCGCCTACCCGACCATCAGCGAGGTCTGGCTGCGCCTGCTGGAGGCCTGGCGCGGCTGAGGAAGAAGTCGCAGCGGAAGTCGCAGAGCAAGCGGACGGCCGTCCTGCCGGCGGTCGTCCCGAGGACACGAAGTACCGAGAGCAAGGAGCGAAATGATGGTGGCGGCAACGAGAGAGGGCGAGCGGCTGGGCGAGCCGGACCCGACAGTGGCCGGGATCGAGACGCCCACGGGCACGGATCCGGTGGCCGGTACCGGAGCCGAGCCGCACCCGCACGCGATGACACGGATCACCCTGCGGCCCATCGCCTCGCCGATGCCCCTGGGCTTCTTCACGGTGGCCATCTCCTCCGTTGTGATCAGTAGCCTGCAACTCGGCCTGATCGACGGTGCGAACCGGCAGGCCGTGGCGCTCACGGTCTTCTCCGCCTTCGTGCTCCAACTACTGGTCAGCATCCTTGCGTTCGGCGCCCGTGACGTCATCGCGGCGACGCTGATGGGCGGATTCGCCGGCGCCTGGCTGGCCAACGGCCTGGTCACGTCGGCGGACGCCCACGGCGGGGCGCAGGTGCTCGGTGTGATGAACCTGGCGTTCACGGTCTTCGCCGCGCTGATGGCATCGGTGGCCAAGCCGAAGAAGGTGCTGTGGCTGCTCCTGCTGATCGCCGTACCGCGCTACTTCGTCGCCGGCGTCTACGGCCTCTCGGGCGCGGCCTGGCTGGGCCACGCCGCCGGGGTGCTCGGCATGCTCCTCGCGGCGGTCGCGATGTACGCCGCCTACGCCCTGATGCTGGAGGAGCTCCGAGGCAGGGAGGCCCTGTGGATCGGACGCAGCGGTCCCGCGCGGGACGCCATGCACGCGGGACTGGCCGATCAGCTGAACCGGCTGGAACGGCATGCGGGTGTGCGCCGGACCCTGTAGTCGGTGGCCCGTCCGACCGCCCGGATCGATCTGACGGCGGGACGCGATTCGGCTGTGCTCGTACCCGAGGACCGGGTACGAGCACAGCCGAATCGCGTTTCGTCCACGGCCTGCGGAGTCCGCGCCCCCGGAGTCGGTGGACGGCACGAAGAAGTGCCGGGGCCGCCGACGAACGGACCCGGCACTGAGCGGGCCGGGATCGCCGACGAACGGTCCCGGCCCGCGGTCACGCCCCGGTCTCGGGGGTGACGACCAGGTGTTCGGCGAGGAACCAGACCTGGGTCTCGCCGGTGCGGATGATCTGGGAGACCAGGAGGTCCTGGGTACCGTCGTCCCCGAGCTCCGCCGTGCGGGTGGCGGCGTCGCGGACGTCGGCGAGGATGCTCTCGTGGGCGTCGAGCAGGCGCGAGAGCATCGAGTGCACGTCCTCCACGCCGTCCGGCGGGCGCGGCACCCCGGTGATCAGCGCGGCGTGCCGGGGGTCCCCCACGGCGACGCCACCGAGCGTCTGCACCCGTTCGGCGAGCGCGTCGACCAGCTCCAGCTGCTCCTGGGCGTGCTTGTCGAAGAGCAGGTGCAGCTGGTAGGCGGTCGGCCCGCGCATGCCCCAGTGGCACTTCTTGTACAGCGAGTACAGGAACTGGGTGTCCGCGAGGACCCGGTTGAGCCGCTGGCACGAGTACTGCCGGGCGTCGTGGGAGAGCGCGATCGGCAACTGAGTGACGGTGCCGAACTCCTGGATCTCCGCGCCGTGTTGGTGGAGGTGTGGCTGGCTGTTCATGGTGCTCCTGGGAATGGCTGGGCTGTTCGGGGATCAGGCTAGGAACGCGCGGGCCCCCGGCCTGTTCCGACGGCGCACCGCCTGCGTTCCTTCCGTGCACCCGCACGGGAGTTGGGCCCGGGTGAGTCGCCGGGCAACCGGAGCACTCTCGGGCGACACCGGGTGCTCTCCGAGGCAACAAGCCGGCGACGGCCGCCCCTAGCGTGAGCCCCATCGCAGCCACCCGCTGTCCGAGAGATAGGAAGAACCATGCCGTTCATCACCGTTGGCCAGGAGAACTCCACCTCCATCGACCTCTACTACGAGGACCACGGCACCGGGCAGCCGGTCGTCCTGATCCACGGGTTCCCGCTGAGCGGACACTCCTGGGAGCGGCAGAGCGCCGCACTGCTGGACGCCGGCTACCGGGTCATCACGTACGACCGGCGCGGCTTCGGTCAGTCCTCGCAGCCGATCACCGGCTACGACTACGACACCTTCGCCGCGGACCTCAACACCGTGCTGGAGACCCTCGACCTGCACGACGCCGTGCTGGTCGGCTTCTCGATGGGCACCGGCGAGGTCGCCCGCTACGTGTCCAAGTACGGCTCCGCCCGTGTCGCCAAGGTCGCCTTCCTCGCCTCCCTGGAGCCCTGCCTGCTCAAGACCGACGACAACCCGGACGGCGTCGCCCCGAAGGACTTCTTCGACGGCATCGTCGCCGCCGTGAAGGCCGACCGGTACGCCTACTACACCGCCTTCTACCAGGACTTCTACAACCTGGACGAGAACCTCGGCAGCCGGATCAGCGAGGAGGCCGTCCGCAACAGCTGGAACGTCGCCGCGAGCGGCGGCTCCTTCGCCGCCTCGGCCGCCCCGACCACCTGGTACACCGACTTCCGCGCCGACATCCCGCGCATCGACGTCCCCACCCTGATCCTGCACGGCACCGGCGACCGCATCCTGCCGGTGGAGAACACCGCCCGGCCGTTCCACCGCGCGCTGCCGTCCGCCGAGTACGTGGAGATCGAGGGCGCGCCGCACGGCCTGCTGTGGACCCACGCCGAGGAGGTCAACACCGCGCTGCTCGCCTTCCTCGCGAAGTGACCCGGGCGGCCGTCCTCCCCCGACGACGGCCGTCCGCCCCGTCGTCGGTGCCGAGAGCGGCAGGGACAAAGACAAAAAAGGGAGGAGAGGAAGAACCACCGCCCACAGAAACG
>NZ_JBHTTU010000006.1:82153-110849 GCF_042794375.1 Kitasatospora sp. NPDC056531
TAGCTCCCTTGTGTCCGGCGCAGAGTGGAGGTAGTTGGGACCGCCCATTCCTCCCCCCTGGGCTCTCTTTCCGCGTGTTGGCGGGCCCCGCACCACGACCAGGAGGTCCCGTGAAGCTTCGATTCGCCCGACGCGTGGTCCCGTTGGTGGCGGCGGTCGCCGCACTGGCGGCGGTCCCCACCGCCTCGGCCACCCAGAGCAGCCCGGCGAAGCCGCCGGGCACGCACCTGAACTTCGCCGTCGGCCCGCAGTACGACACCACCCACGTGTACGTGTCGCCGGGCACCGAGCAGGCCTTCGTGACCAGTTGGACGGCCACCTTCGGCGGCACCACGATCGGCCCGGTCTCCACCCAGGTGACCCCGACACCCAGCCGGACGCTGTCCGAACTGATCGTCTCGCCGGTCGGCACGCTGTCGGTGTTCGACTACACCACGCCCGTGCCGTACCCGTTCGGCACCGAGCGCACCGGCTGGCTGGTGACCGACCTCGACCAGGCGGTCCGGGCCGCCCGCGCCGACGGCGCGGCCGTGACCGTGGCGCCGTTCGCCGACCCGATCGGCCGGGACGCCGTCGTCCAGTTCCCCGGCGGTGTCAACGCCCAGCTGTACGTCCACACGACCGCGCCGTCCTACCCCGCCCCGGCGAGCGTGCCGGAGAACCGGATCTACCTGTCGCCGGACTCCGTCCGCGCCTTCTTGGACAGCTACCTCGCCTTCACCCGGGGCCGCGTCGTCTCCGACGACCGGCGGGCCGACGGCGCCGCCATCGGCCTGCCCGGGACGACGTACCGGCTGATCCGGCTCACCTCCGGCTTCGGCGCCACCACCGTCGCGGTGACGGACGGCCACCTGCCCCACCCGTTCGGCCTGGAGACCACCGGCTACGGCGTACCGGACCTCGGCGCGACCCTGGACCGGGCCAGGGCGGCCGGCGCCACCGTGCTGTCGGGGCCGGTCCGCGCGGACGGACGGGAGAGCGCGATGGTCCGGTTCCCGGGCGGCTACGTCGCGGAGATCCACGCCGACCGCTGACCCCCGGACCATGCCCGGCGTTGCACCGCCCGTCCTCACCAGGACCGGCGGTGCAGCGCCATGTACACGGTGCCGACGACCTGTGACCACGCGGCCCGGGCGGTGCCCGCCGGGCAGCACGCGCCGAGCGGCGGCACCGGCGGAGCGTGTCCTCGCGGGCCCCCGCAACGGCCGTTCCGCCGTTCATCGGGTGCGGCCCCTCCGCCCCGGAAACACTGCGGCCGGGCTTCGGGGGTACGGCGGCCGTTCGGATGGCACCGGGTGGAGGGATCAGGAGGCGGGGTGGATTCCCTCGGTCCGGGTGGCGTAGGCCTGCCACTCACGGGGCGAGACGCCGAAGGCGTCGCGGAACGCCCGGCTGAAATGGGAGTGGCTGACGAAGCCCCAGCGATGCGCGACGGCGGACACACTGGCCTGCCGACGGGACGGGCGCCCCAGCTCCCGACGGCAGGCGTCCAGCCGACGCCGTCGCACCCACTGGCCCACGGTCATCCCGTCCTGCTGGAAGAGCTTGTGGAGGTAGCGCACCGAGATGTGCTGCGAGCGGGCGATCGATCTGGGCGAGAGGTTCGGGTCGGCGAGGTTCTGCTCGATGTAGACGCGGATCCGGGACAGCAACTCGGTCGCGCCGTTGGGGTGTTCCGGGTCCTCCCGGTCGAGCAGCTCGGTCACCAGGATGGCGACGATGTCGGAGGCACTGAGCGCGAGGTGGTGGCCTGGCCGGGCCCGGTGAGCCCGCGCCTGGGTGGCCAGGGTGCGGAGGAACTGGAAGGCGAGCGAGCCGATCCCCTCGTTCCCCCGCGCCATCAGCCCGCCCGCGCGCCGGACATCGCCCCGCCGGACGCCCAGGTAGAAGCAGGGGACGCGGAAGCGGACCATCCGGCACTCGGAGTCCTGCAACAGGCCCGCCGGGTGCGGGGTGGCGCTGATCAGCAGGTCCCCCGGGGCCAGCACGGTGCTGGCCCCGCCGCGTCGAACGGAGGCCGCACCGTGGACGTGCAGGGCGACGTAGAGGCAGTCCTCGGGATCGGTTCCGGGCGGCGGGGAGAGGATGTCGATGCAGCCGTTGCCGCCGCCGCGGGCGACCTGGTCGAGCAGGTGGGTTTCGGCTTCGGGCGCGGGGGTTTCGAGCATGGGCGAGGGACCCGACTGGTTCACGGGGAACTCCGACCGGTTGGAAGTGGTGCTGTGCGGATGCCGGCGAGGGCGGCTCGCCGCACGGCGGGGCGGCGGCGCCGGCAACGGGGCGCTCAGGAGGGGAAGTTCTTCTGGCGCCATTCATACAAGGAGTGGAACGGCTGGACAAACATTCAACGAACCGAGGTTCCAGCGGCTCCACCCGACCCGGACGGCGCTCATCCCGAGTGGCGTCCACTCCTCGGAGAAGGCCTTGACGGCACCTCGGGCGGAAGCCCAAAGAGCTTTCAGAACAGCGAAGTTCGGCCACCGGCACCGGAGCGACGACGATCGGTGAGACCGCCTGACCGCACCGCTCCCCGACAACGGGCACGGCCACGACGAACCCGCTTCCCGGCCGGCCCGGCGGCCGGGAAGGTGCACGGGCCGTCACGTCGCCGTGCACCACCGGAACATCCCCGCCGACCCCCTTTCCTAGCCTGAACGGCGGATCCGCCGCCCCCGTGCCCACGGCAGTTCCCGGGGCCGGGGCGGGACCACTGCGCCACCCCGCTCGGCCCCACCCCACCTCTCGCGCACCGGCGCCGGCACCCGCCCCGACAACGACCCCGATACCGACCCAGGAGAATCCATGCCTGCCCACCAGTCGCTGCCCAGCTCCTCCCAGCCCCGCCCGGAGGCCGCCTGCACCGAGATCCTCCTCGACGCCCGACTCGTCCTGGGCGAGCACGAGTCCCTCGACGTCCCCGTGCGCCTGGGCTACCGCAGCGACGACCCGATCGCCGTCGCGCTCGAGTTCCTCGGGCCGGCCGCCGAGGCGGGCGTCTGGCAGTTCTCCCGCGACCTCCTCTGGGAGGGACTGCAGCGGCCGGCCGGCCACGGCGACGTCCGGATCTGGCCCCCCTGCACCTGCCACGGCCGGGCGGCCCTGCGCGTCATGCTCCGCAACCGCGACGACGTCGTCCTGATCGACCTCCCGTCCCGTCAGGTGCGCCGCTGGCTCCGCCGGGAGACCTTCGCCCTCGTCCCCCCGGGTGCCGAAGCCGACGCGATCGACTGGGACGCCGTGCTGCCCGGCCACACTGGCTGAGGGTCCCGCTGCCGCCACCTGCGGTGCAGCAGCCGACCACCACCGCGTACCCTCTGGAAGCCTGGGACAACGGCACGGCCGGAACCCGACTCCGGTCGGCGTGGGTGGACGGGAAGAAGCTCGAATGGCAGGGTCAGGCGGTTCGCTGTCCCATCGCGGTCTGCGCGGCCGGGAGGCCGAACTCGCACAGCTCCAGGCGCTGATCACCTCGGTGGCCGGCACCGGGAGCGGCGGACTGGCCCTGATCCAGGGGGAACCTGGCATCGGCAAGACCACCCTGCTCGCCGAGGCCGCCACCCGGGCCGCCGCGGCGGGGTTCTCCGTGGGCCTCGGCAAGGCCGATGAGCTCCACCACATCGTGCCGCTCTCGTCGTTGGCGGCCAGCATCCTGCACGGCGACCGGCCGCTGCTGTCCGGCGACGACCTCGCCGATCTCGCCCGCAACCACGACCAGCGGATCTGGCTCGTGGAGCGCCTGGCGGAGGCGATCGAGGCCCGGGCCACCGACGCGCCGGTGCTGATCGGTCTGGACGACGTGCAGTGGGCCGACGCGCTGAGCCGGTTCGCCCTGCAGCAGTTGCCGACCCGCCTGCGGACCTCGCCGGTCCTGTGGATGCTGACCGGGCGCCGGGAGCCCACGGGCCCGGCGGAGGAGATCGTGGCGGCCGCCGCCGGCAACCTTCCGACGGTCACGGTGTCCCTGGGCCCGCTGTCCGACGCGGCCGTCGGTCAACTGGCCGACGACACGCTCGGACCGGCGGTCGACGCATGGGTGCGGGAACTGCTCGACGGCGCCGGCGGGAACCCGTTCCTGGCGGTCGAGATGCTGGCCGGGGTACGGACCGCCGACGCCTCGCGGGAGACCGTGCCCTCCCGGCTGGTGGTCGGCGTGCGCGGCAGGCTCCGGTCCCTTCGGCCCGGCACGCTGCGCTTCCTCCAGATGGGCGCGGTGCTGGGCCGCCGGTTCGGCTTCGAGGACGCCGCCGCGCTCTGCGACCGCCCGGCCGCCGCCCTGCTCCCGGCGCTTGAGGAAGCGGTGCGCGCCGGGCTCCTGGACGACGACGGCGACCACCTGGTCTTCCGGCACGATCTGCTGCGCCAGGCGGTCTACGCCGACATCCCGCCGTCGGCCCGGAAGGCCCTTCACCGCGAGGCCGCCCGCCGCCTGGTCGCCACGGGCCGGCAGCCGACCGACGCCGTGCCGCACATCCTCCGGGGCGCCGTTCCCGGGGACGAGGAGGCCGTGGCGCTGCTGTGGCGAGCGGCTGACGACGTGCTGGCGGTCACCCCCGGCCCGGCGGCCGACCTGATGTTGCGCGCCCTCGAACTGACGCCAGCGGCAGGAAAGTTGAAGTTCGAGGTGGGCGAGCAGACGATCCTCTGCCTGGCCCGGGCCGGCCGCAACCGCGAGGCCCTGGAGACCGGCGACCGGCTCTTGGCCGACCGGCCTCCGCTGGACACTTTCGGCCGGCTTCAGTCCGCCCTGGGCGGGGCGCTGTGGACCATGGACCTCGCCGAGGAACTGCGCCGCCGGGCCGAGGCCGCGCTCGCCGCGGGCGGCTCCGCCCCGGAGATCTGCGCCCGGCTGGCCGCCCTGCGCGCCCTGGCCCTGTCCCGGGGCCGTGACCTGGCCACGGCGAGGGAGGCCGGCGAGACCGCGCTGCGGACCGCCACCGCGATCGGCGACCGGGAGGCCCATGTGCTGGCCCTGTCGGGGCTGGGCGAGATCG
The DNA here is from genome assembly GCF_042794375.1 of Kitasatospora sp. NPDC056531. Classification (NCBI taxonomy): domain Bacteria; kingdom Bacillati; phylum Actinomycetota; class Actinomycetes; order Kitasatosporales; family Streptomycetaceae; genus Kitasatospora; species Kitasatospora sp. NPDC056531. Next base: position 87,145 of record NZ_JBHTTU010000006.1, read on the forward strand.
CGCTGAACGCGGGGGAGAACGCGGTCGCGCTGGAGCGCTTCGCCGCGCTGAGCGCCATCGACTCCGCCTTCCTCCCCGAGGAGGTCGTCGCGCACGTGCATGTGGACGACTTCGCTTCCGGTGAGCGCCTGCTCCTCCGGGCGGCGGACCGGGGCGGTACGGTGCGTCAGGCCATGCTGTTGTGGGCCCAGGGCCAGCACGACCTGGGGCTCGGCCGACTCGACGACGCCGAGGCCGACTTCGTGACCATGGAACGCCTGGAGGACGAGGTGCGGGTGCCCGTCCAGCAGGTGAACGGTCGGGTGATCCGCTCCCGGATCGCCCTGCTGCGCGGCGACCGCGAGGCGGCCCGGGAGCACCTGCTCGCCGCCCGGGAACACCTCGCCGTCAAACCGAACCCGGGCAACACGGCCGCGGTGCGCTTCCTGGAGGCCGTCCACGCCGAGGCCGACGGAAACGTCGCACTCGCAGTCGACCGGATCCGCCAGGTGCAGCAGCAGGGGCCGTTCATGCGGTGGCGGCTGATGCGCGACTGGGTCGACGCCGCGGTCCGGATGTCCCTGCGCGGCGGGGAGCGGCAGCTCGCCGAGGACCTGGCTGCGCAGGCCGAGGCCCACGCCGGACGCAACCCGTCCGTACCGACCGCCACCGGCATCGCGGCACAGGCCCACGGGCTCGTACGGAACGACCCCGCCGTGCTCGAACAGGCCGTGGACCTGCTCGGGGCGAGCCCCCGCCCGCTGACCCGGGCCGCCGCCCACGCCGATCTCGGCCGGGCCCTCCTGGGCGCGGGGCGACGACGCCGGGCGGCGGCCGCGCTGGCGCACGCGCGGGACACGTTCGCCGAGTCGGGCGCCCACGCCGCGGCGGCACAGGTCCAACGCGTCCTGGAGGGCGCCGGGACCGACACCCGCCGGACGACGACCGTGCAGCGCCCCGTCCAGGGCTGGGGTGCCCTCACGGCCTCGGAGGAGAAGGTCGCCCGCCTCATCGCCCAGGGCCACACCAACAGGTCGGCCGCCGACGTACTGGTGGTGTCCCCGCACACCGTCAACACCCATCTGACGTCCGTGTTCCGCAAGCTGTCGATCGGCTCCCGGGTCCAGCTCGCCAACCTGGTCGCGTCCCTCCCCGCGGCCTGAGCGGGCTCGTTGGTACGTTCACGCGATGCCCGCCACGGCCGGACCGGCTTGGCTGGGACATCGCCCTCCGTGGGACATCGCCCCGTCCCCACTCCCCCGCCCAGTCGAAGGCCACCGGCATGCACAGATCCACCCCCGTTCCGCCGACCGTCGTACTGGTCCACGGGGCATTCACCGACGCCTCGTCCTGGTCTGAGGTCATCGGCCCGCTGCGCGCCGCCGGTTTGACGGTGCACGCCCCCGCGAACCCGCTGCGCGGCCTGGCGCATGACGCCGCGTGCGTCCGGAGCCTGCTGCGCGAGCTCGACACCCCCGTCGTCCTGGTCGGCCACGGATACGGCGGCGCGGTCATCACCCAGGCGACCGACGACACCGACCAGGTGGTGGCCCTGTGCTACGTCGCCGCGTTCGCCCTCGACGCCGGCGAGTGCCTGCTGGACATCACCAACCGCTTCGCCCCCTCCCCACTGGCCGACGCCACCGTCACCACCGCCCTCCCCTCCGGCCCCGACAGTGAGGTGTACATCCACGCGGAACGGTTCCGGCAGCTGTACGCCGACGACCTGTCACCCGCGGCCGGGCAGGCGCTGGCCGCGGCACAACGCCCGATAGCCTGCGGCGCGCTGACCGGCAGATCGGGCTCGCCGGCCTGGGCGGACAAGCCGTCCTGGTACGCCATCGCGACCGCCGACCGGATGCTCAACCCCGCCGCCCAGCGCTTCATGGCCCAGCGCATGGCGGCCACCGAGTACGTGCTGGACGCCTCGCACGCCGTCCCGCTGTCGCGGCCCGAAGCCGTGGTGGCGATGATCCGGGAGGCCACCGGGTACGCCACGGGTACTCCGGGGGGTGTTTAATGTGCGTTCGAACGGAAGAGTCCGATTGGACCCCGACCCCCAGGCACCCGGCAAAGGCACCAGCATGACTTCACCGGCCAGATCGTCGGCTCGGCGGATCGCCGCCATCCTGGCCGGGATCCTCCTCCTGGCGCCGGCCGCCACCGGGTGCGGTCACCGCACCGGTTCCGGGCGGGCCGGGGGCGAGGTCACCGCCATCACCGCGCTCGACTACTACACCGACCAAGCCGAACACACCCAGTGGGGCGACCTGCTCACCGCGTGCGGGCGGACGGTCGGGGTGCGGGTCGAGCAGACGAGCGTCCCGGGGGCGTCCCTGATCCCCAAGGTCCTGCAGCAGGCGTCCTCACGGACCCTCCCCGACCTGCTGATGCTCGACAACCCCGACCTGCAGCAGATCGCCCGGACCGGCGCACTGGCCCCGCTGGACGGCTACGGCATCGACGCCGACGGCTTCGCCCCGGGCATCGCGTCGGCGGGCACCTACCAGGGCAAGCTGTACGGGCTGGCCCCCAACGTCAGCACCCTCGCCCTGATCTACAACAAGGACATGCTCGCCGAGGCCGGCGTCGCCGTCCCGAGGACCTGGGACGAGCTGAAGGCGGCCGCGGCCGCGTTGACCCGTCCCGGACGCTACGGCATGGCGGTCGACGCGAACGCCACCTTCGAGGGCACCTGGCAGTTCCTGCCCTTCCTCTGGTCCAACGGCGGCGACGAACGGCAGTTGGACACCCCCCAGGCCGCGCAGGCGCTCCAGCTCTGGGTCGACCTGGTGAACAGCGGCTCCATGTCGAAGTCGGTGCTGAACTGGACCCAGGCCGACGTCCACGACCAGTTCGTCGCCGGACGGACGGCCATGATGATCAACGGCCCGTGGCGCATCCCGGCCCTGGAGCAGGACGCCAACCTGCACTGGGGAGTGGCCCCCGTCCCCGTCCCCCGGCTGGGGCAGTCCCCGGTCACCCCGCTCGGCGGCGAGGTGTGGACCGTCCCGCAGAGCCCTTCCAAAGCCCGGCAGCAGAAGGCCGCCCAGGTCCTCGCTTGCCTGAACTCCCCCTCGAACATGCTCACCCTGGCCCAGGAGCACCACACCGTGCCCTCCCGCACCGCAGTGGCCGCCCAGCACGTCGAGGCGAACCCGTCGATGGCCGCCTTCGCCCAGAGCGTGGCGGTGGCGCGCGCCCGTACCAGCGAGCTCGGCGTCGAGTGGCCCAAGGCGGCGACGGGGATCTACACCGCGATCCAGTCCGCGCTGACGGGCGAACAGACGCCGGAGGAAGCCCTCAGCCATGCGCAGCAGACCGCCACAGGCCGCTGACCCGTCGCCGGTCCGACGCGGGGACCGCTGGACCCGGTGGCTGTTCGTCGCGCCCGCCGCGGCGTACCTGCTGCTGTTCTTCGGCTACCCGATCGCCGACAACGTCGTGATGAGCTTCCAGCGGTACACCGTCACGAGCTTCTACACCGGTGACGCCCCGTTCGCGGGCCTGCGGAACTACGCGGCGGTCCTCTCGTCCTCCGCATTCCCCCGGACCCTGCTGACCACGGCCGTGTTCACAGCCGGCTCGGTCCTGGGGCAGTTCGCCCTCGGCCTGGCCTTCGCCCTGTTCTTCCGACGCCGTTTCCCGCTCGGCGGCGTGCTGCGGTCACTCCTGCTGCTGCCGTGGCTGCTGCCGCTGGTCGCCTCCGGAACCACCTGGAAGTGGATGCTCGACCCCGACACCGGAGTCGTCAACGCGGTGCTGCGCGGCGTCCACCTCACGTCATCCGGCGTTCCCTGGCTCACCGGCACCTCCCAGGCCCTGCTGTCGGTGGTCCTGGTCAACATCTGGGTCGGCGTCCCCTTCAACACCGCGATCCTGTACGGCGGCCTGCAGGACATCCCCCCGCACCTGTACGAGGCGGCGAAGCTGGACGGCGCCGGCCCACTGGCCTCGTTCCGCCACATCACCTGGCCACTGCTGCGGCCGGTGGTCAGCGTGGTGCTCGTGCTGGGCGTGGTCTACACCGTCAAGGTGCTGGACGTCATCCTGGTGGTCACGGGCGGAGGGCCGGCCGGGGCCACCGAGACCATCGCCACCCAGTCCTACGAACTGTCCTTCCGGCAGTTCGACTTCGGGCGCGGCGCCGCGATGAGCAACCTGCTCATCGTCCTCTCGCTGGTGTTCGCAGTCCTCCACCTGCGTGCCGACCGACGTGCCCGGACCGTCTGACCGTCTGAGAGGCGCTCCCGTGAAACGCCCACCCGGCCGCGGCGGCCCGCTGTCCACCCTCGTCGGGATCGTCCTGCTCGCACTGATGCTGTTCCCCGTCTACTGGATGGTGAACGCCTCCCTCCAGCCGGCCGGCAACACCCTGCGCGGAGGATGGTTCCCGCTCCACCCGGACCTCAGCGGATACGCCACCGCGCTGCGCGACCAGGGGCGCAACCTCGTCACCAGCCTCGTGGTGGCTCTCGGCAGCGCGCTGCTCAGCCTGGCTCTCGCCGCACCGGCGGCCCACGCGCTGGCCCGGTTCCGCCTGCGCGGCACCAAGGTCGTGCTCCTCGGCATCCTGACCACCCAGGCGGTGCCGGGCATCGTGGTGGCCAACGCGCTCTACGGCGCCTACAACGACCTGGGGCTCCTGAACTCCCACCTCGGGCTGGTCCTCGCCGACTCCACCGCCGGCGTCCCCTTCGCGATCGTCGTCCTGCACTCGTTCATGCGGAGCATCCCCGAGGAGGTCATCGAGGCCGCGCGGATGGACGGCGCCGGCCGACTGCGCGTCTTCCGTTCCGTGGTGCTCCCGTTGAGCCGGAACGCACTGATCACAGCCGGCGTCTTCACCTTCCTCCTCGCCTGGAGCGACTTCCTCTTCGCCCTCACCCTGACCACCACGGACACCGTCCGGCCGATCACCCTGGGGGTCTACCAGTACCTCGGCGCCCACACCAACCGTTGGAACGCCGTCATGGCCACTGCCGTCCTGGCCTCCGTACCCGCCGCCGTCCTGCTCGTCGTCGCCCAGCGCCACGTCACCAGCGCCGCCACCGGTGCAGCCGTCAAGTGAGGGTCACCCCCGATCTACTAGGTTCACGCGATGTCCCGCCCCGGGCCCGCTGGCATGGTGGTCCGGAAGGCACAGCGGTGGACGGGGCCACCGGTGGCCGACCGACCCGAGAGGAACCCGGTGCCCGCATCTCTCTCCACCGCGCGACTGTCCGCCTTCGACCGGGCGGAGAGCTGGCACGAGGCGGTGTCCCACGCCTTCGTGCCGATGGCCGTGGACCTCCTGGAGGAGGTGCCGTCGCCCGGGACGATCGTCGGCCACCAACTCGGCCCGGTCCGGATATTGCGGGTCCAGGCGGGACCGCAGGTGGTGACGCGCACCCGGCGCATGATCGCCGACGGCGGCCCCCCGTCGCTGATCCTCAGCCTGCAGGAGCGCGGCACCGCGCTCAAGGAGCAGGACGGCAGGGAGTCGGTCATCCGACCGGGCGAGTTCTCCATCACCGACACCTCCCGGGTCTTCCGCAAGAAGATCGAGGAGGGGTTCGTCTTCACCTCCTTCCACTTCCCCCGCGCCGAGTTGGACGTCCCCGAGCGGGACCTCCGCACCCTGACCGCCACCCCCTTCAGCGGAGCCGAGGGCAGCGCCGCCCTGGTCGCCACCTACCTCTCCCGGATGGCGCGCGAGGCGCAGGTCCTGGACGAGGCCGTCGGCCGCCGGGCCGCAAGCACCGCACTCGACCTGCTGGCCCTCCTGGTCGACGACCGCTCCGGCCGCTCCCGCCAACAGGCCCCGCGCAACGCTGCCTCCCTGGAACGGGTCAAGGACCACATCCTGCGCAACCTCCGCGACCCGGACCTCTGCCCGTCCACGATCGCGGAGGCCAACTTCATGTCGGTCCGATTCCTCCACAAGCTCTTCCACCTCGAAAACACCACGGTCAGCAGCTGGATCCGCGCCCAACGCCTGGAACGCTGCAGCCGCGACCTCCTCCGCCCGGTCGCCGCGGAACTCGGTATAGCGGGCATCGCCCGCCGCTGGGGCTTCGCCAACTCCAGCCACTTCAGCCGCGCCTTCCGCGCCGCCTACGGCATGCCCCCCAGGGACTGGCAGGTCAGCAGCACCCAGGCACGATGACCCTCCGCCACCCCGCCGGGGAACGGCTCCTTCCTTGACCTGGGGTTATGTTACGTTCGGGCCGTGAGGCGAGGGTTGTTCTCAGCCGAGTGAAGGTGTGTCGGGACGCAGGTCCCAGGGGTGAAATCATCCCCACCCGAGCGAGCCGACGCTCTCGCGGTGGTGACTTCGGACGGGGGACGTGTTGTACGGGCGTGATGGCGAACTGCGGTTCCTGTCCGACTTTCTCTCCCGCTGCTTCGACGGGGCCGGCGACGCCCTGCTGCTGCGTGGTGAGGCCGGCATCGGGAAGACCGCCCTCCTCGGCGCAGCCCGGGAAGCCGCCCTCGCACGTGGCGGCCGGGTCCTGTCGGCGCTCGGCGTGCAGTCCGAAGCCTCCGTTCCCTACGCCGGGCTGCACCAGCTGCTCGCTCCGGTCCTGCCCGACCACGCTCCGTCCCTCCTGGAGCCCCAGCGGCAGGCCCTGTACGCGGCCTTCGGCATGAACGACGGCGCCGCGCCAGGGACGTTCTCCGTAGGGCTGGCCTCGTTGGAGCTGATCAGCAGCCTGGCCGACGAAGCCCCCGTCGTCCTGCTGATCGACGACGTGCAGTGGATCGACCGGGCGAGCAGCGAGGTGCTCGCCTTCGTCGCCCGACGGCTCGAAGGCGAGCGGGTCGCCCTGCTCACAGCCGTCCGCGAGGGTCACGAGAGCGTGCTGAACGACGCCGGCCTGGCCGAGATGCAGCTCCACCGGCTCGATGACGACGCGGCGGCGGCGCTCCTGCAGGCGCGCACGCCCGGGCTCGACCCTTCCCTCGGTCAACGGATCCTGGCCGAGGCCGCCGGCAATCCGCTGGCACTGGTCGAACTGCCGACGGTGCTGCGCGGGGACGGAAGCGTCCCGTCGGCGCTGCTGCCCCTGGTGCCGACCACCCGCCGCCTGGAGCGGTCCTTCCTCGCACGCGCCTCGGACCTGCCGGAGCTCACCCAGACCGTCCTGCTGGTCGCCGCCGCCGACGACGGCGCCGACCTCGCGGAGATCATCGAGACCGCGAAGGGCCTGGTCGGCGGCGACCTCTCGGTCGCCGCCCTGGAGCCCGCCGTCGACGCGGGGCTGCTCGAGATCCGCGGGCCCGAGGTGCACTTCCGCCACCCCCTGGTCCGCTCGTCCATCTACCACGCGGCCGGCCCCTCCCGTCGGCTGAGCACGCACGCGGCACTGGCGAAGACGCTGGCCGGACAGCCCGAACGCAGGGCCTGGCACCGTGCGGCCGCGACCCCCGGGGCGGACGACGACGTGGCGCTCGACCTCGAACAAGCCGCCCTCAGAGCACTGAGCCGAGGTGCCCCACGAGCCGCGGCCGAGGCGCTGCTACAGGCGGCCCTCCGCAGCCTCCCCCACACGCACAGGGGCCGGCTCCTCCTACGCACGGCAGAGATCAACTTCGAACTCGGCGAGACCGCCACGGCACGCCAGCAGCTCGCCGAGGCACAGTCCGCGGAACTCCGGACCGAGGAGAGGCTGCGCCTCACCCTGTGGAGCGAGGTGCTGAACCACGAGAGCTGGCTCAGCCCCGAGCGGGTGAGGGCGTTCGCCGACGTGGCGGACCAGCTGGCCGGTGCCGACAGCGCGGGCGCCGTACTCGCGCTCAACGCGCTGTGGCCCCTGTCCATCAGGTGCTGGCACGACAACCCGACGCAGGAGACCCGCGACCTCTTCGTCCAGGCGGCACGGCGGCTGCAGCGGCACGACAGCGACCCGATGGCCCTGTCCGTCGCCGCCCTGGGCGACCCCGTCGGTCAAGCGGCCCGGATCATCGACACGACCACCCGGATCGCCCCGGGGGCCGTGGACGACCCGGCCGAACAGCACGCCCTGGGCTCCTCGCTCACCGGGATCTGGGCGCTCGACCTGTCCTGGCCCTACCATTGTGCCGCCGTCGACGGCCTGCGCCGGCAGGGACGCCTGGGACTGCTCGGCGAAGCCCTCGTGTGCCAGGCGTGGGCCGCGCTCCACCTCGGCAAACACCGGCTGGCGCACACCGCGGCGGACGAGTCCCGGCGGCTCTCCCGCGACACCGGCCGATCCCTGTGGGCGTGCGCCGCCGACCTGGTACTGGCCACCCTGGCGAGCGAACGCGGGGAGTCCGACACCGCGGACGAACTCATCCGGAGGGCCGAAGCGGAACTGCTCTCCGCCGGAGCGCACTCGATGCTCGGATTCGCCCAGTTCGCCAAGGGGCGTCACGCCATGGCCAACAAGCTGTACAACGACGCCTACGAGCAGTTGACGCGGGTGCTGGATCCGGCCGACATCACCTACCACCCGGTCCTGGGCGCCTTCGGCGCCGCGGACCTCATCGAGGCCGCGGTCCGCACCGATCGCACCGACGAGGCGGCGCACCATCACGCCCGGCTCAGTGCGCTGGCCGAGAAGACGACCGCCCCGCTCCTGAAGGCCATGGCCACCCGCACCCGCCCCCTGATCGTCGCCCCCGACCGGACGGAGGCCTCCTACGTGCAGGCCCTTGACGACAGGCTGCTGGTCAACTGGCCTTTCCACCGAGCACAGTTGCAGCTGTCCTACGGCCGGTGGCTGCGCCGCCAGCGCCGCATCCTGGAGGCCCGCCGACCCCTGCGGGCGGCCGTCGAGAGCTTCGACGCGCTGGGCGCCACCGTCTTCGCCCAGGACGCGCGGTCCGAACTGCGCGCGGCGGGCGAAGCCGTCCGCAGGGCCACACCGTCCACCGCGGACACCCTCACCCCGCAGGAACTCCAGATCGCCAGGATGGCGGCGACCGGGATAACCAACCGCGAGATCGGAACCCGCCTGTTCATCTCCCACCGCACGGTGGGTCAGCACCTGCGCCGCATCTTCCAGAAGCTCGACATCACCTCCCGCGGCCAGCTGCACCTGGCCGACCTCGGCGGCGAATAGCGACCCCGTCAGGCGCCGTAGAGGGCGGCGCGAAGAGTGTCGGCGGCAAGCGTGATGGCCGCCTCTGCCGCGCAGGTCCCGCGCAGGGCGTCGAGCACCACGAAGTCGTGGATGGCGCCCGTGAACCGCACGGAGACCACCGGGACACCGGCCGCGCGGAGTTTGCCCGCGTAGGCCTCGCCCTCGTCGCGCAGGACATCGGCCTCGGCGGTGATGATCAGGGCCGGCGGCAGCCCGATGAGTTGCTCGGTGGAAGCGCGCAGCGGGGAGGCGGTGATCCGGGCGCGTTCGGCCTCGTCGGTCGTGTACTGGTCCCAGAACCACCGCATGCCGTCGCGCCGCAGGAAGTACCCGGTGGCGAACTGGTGGTAGGAGCCGGTGTCGAAGGCGGCGTCGGTCACCGGCGAGAACAACAGCTGGTACACCAGCGGAACATCACCGCGCTCGTTGGCCATCAGCGTCAGCGCGATGGCCATGTTCCCGCCGGCCGAGTCACCGGCGACCGCGATCCGCGTGCCGTCCATCCCCTTCGCCGCGCCCTGCCGCACGACCCACTGGGCGACGGCGTAGTTCTGCTCGATGGCGACCGGGTATCGGGCCTCGGGTGAGAGAGCGTACTCGGGGAACACCACGGCGGCCTCGACACCGACGGCCAGTTCACGGACCAGACGGTCGTGTGTCCGGGCACCGTCGAACACCCATCCCGCACCGTGCAGGTAGAGGATGACGGGGAGGGTGCCCTCGGTACAGGCGGGCTTCACGATCCGCACGCGAACGCTACCGGTCGGACCGCCCGGTACGGTGATCCACTCCTCCTCGATCACGGCCTTGGCGATCCCGCAGCCGTGCATCTCCTCGACGGCCTTGCGCCCTTCCGCCGGGGGCAGCTCGAACAGGTAGGGCGGACGGGTGGTGGCTTCCGCGAAGGCGGCTGCCGCCGGTTCGAGCACCGGTTGGACCGGCTCGACGGCACCAGGCATGTGGGTTCTCCCATGCTGTACGTGAGATGTCGGTGGGGCCGGCGTGACGGCGTCGGACCCTCGGGAAGGCATCGGGGGCGTACGTTGTTGCCACGCTATGTCGCCGGACGCAGGGCACTGTGCCAGGAGTGCACACGACTGCCCCCACAGCGCAAAAGCCGATTGAGGCCATGCCGGGACGGCCGAGAGCGCCGGGAGTCGACACCTCTGTGTTCGCACGGTGTCCTGCGGAAGCCCACGCGCCCCTCGGAGGCGGCGTTCCTGGCCAGCCGGACGTCCGTAGCCCTGCACCCGCCGTGACCATCCGTGATCACGACAGGGCCTGCCATTCGCTGGGGCTCATGCCGTATTCTTCCCGGAAAATGCGGCTGAAGTGCGACGCGCTGACAAAGCCCCAACGGTTCGCCACTGCCGAGACGGCGATCCTGCGGTTCGGTGTGCGCCTCAGGTCGTGCCTGCAGGATTCCAGCCGGCGCTGCCGCAGCCACTGACCCACCGTGATGCCCTCGTGCTGGAAAATCTTGTGCAGGTAGCGGACCGATATGTGGTTGGCGCGGGCGATCGAATACGGCGACAGGTCCGGATCCATCAGGTGATTCTCGATGTAGTTCTGGATCTGCGCGATCAGTTCGCTATGGGCAACCGTCGAAAGGTCTTCTCGCTCCGTCTGGAGAAGTTCCATGACAAGGACGACGAGCAGATCCACGGTGGTGCGGGTGAGCCGGTGGATGGTCTCCGGACTGTGGTCCTGCACCCCGGCGGTGAGCTCGGCCAGACAACTCGACACCAGTGCACCCAAGCCGCCACCGCCTCCCGAGATCATTCCCGTGAGGCGATCGCAGTCCGTTTCCGACAGCTCCAGAAGGCGACGGGGCAGACGAAGGACAGTAACCCGGCCGTCATCGGCGAACCTCGGGGTGCGAGACCGGCCCGGATTGCAGAAAACGAGGTCTCCCGCCTTCAAGGGGATCTCGTCACCATCGCTGGTGATCATCACCGAATCGTCGACCGTCAGTGCCAGATGGAAAAACTCCTCATCCCTCAGAGGCACCGGGGAGACGGCCCGGATATGCCAGGACATCGTCGTCATCGATTTTCTCCCGTCGAATCGCGACCCGGAAAGCAGCAGACCCGCACATCCATCGCGCGGTCGAGGCCGACACCCGCCTCGACGGCTCGGTCGCGAGCAGGTGCGACGGCGGGCAAGGCCTGCGGCCGTTCCCGCGTCAGGACACGCCGCCGCAGGCGGCCTCATGCACCTCACTGTGGCAGGGAGCCTTACGCACAGGCATGCGTCACATGACCGTCGACACGACTACGCACCCGGCCGTCCGGCAGGCGCGCGCGCAGCTCGCCGCCGACCGCGGGAGCACCACCGTTCACCACGCGGTGGCCATGCTGCGCAACGCCCTGAACCACGCGGTGCGGACGTGGCGGCTGCGCTACAACCCGGCCACGCACTCCGTTCCCGCCAGCCCCGCGCCGCCGAGCGCGTCTGATGGACCCCCGATGAGGCCGCGGCGTTCCTGCGGCACAACGCGGAGCACTGCGCCGACCGGCTCACCGGTCTGTTCGAGGTCATGCTCGGCACCGGCATGCGCCGCGGAGAGATCCTCGCCCTGCACTGGTCGGACGTGCACCTCATGGACCGCAAGCTCTATGTCCGCTGGACCCTGACCGCCGTGAACAACGGGAAGATCCACCTAAGCGAGCCCGAGACCGAAGCCAGCCGCGCCTGGATCAGCCTCTCCCCCAGAGTCATGGCCGCCCTCCACCGCCAGGCCGCCCTCCGGATGGCCGCCGATCCCCACGGCCGGCTGGAAGGCCTGGTTTTCGCCCGCCCGGACGGCGACCCACTGCGCCCGCAGTGGGTCCTCGACCAGCTCCGCACGCGCACCACCGAACTCGACCTGCCGAAGATCGGTCTGCCTGACCTGCGCCACACCGCGGCCAGCATCATGATTGCCGCCGGCATCCCCCTGTCAGTCGTCTCCAAGACGCTGCGCCACTCCAATCTCGCCATCACCGTCGATCTCTAGTCACCAAGCCGGCCGTCCAGGCCGCCCCCGGCTTTGGCGCCCTCGCCCGCGGCGCCCATGTCACCTCCTACCGCTGGAACTTCCACGGCCGCACCTGCGCGCTGCGCCGGCATCGAAGCCTGGCTCGACACCTGGTGGCACACCCTCGACACCTGGACAGCCGCCGCCCGCACCGGCGGCCCGGCCATCCCCGCCGCACCGCACGAACTCGCCTGCGCCGCTCGGCCGGTGGCTCGGCAGCGGTGGCGCCGCGGCGGCCGGTGCCGAAGGTCCTCCCGGGCCGGCCGGCGACCCGCAGCCGGGCCTTCCCGCGTCCGGGCCCGGCGATCCGCGAGCGTGCCCGGCGGCCCGGCCGAACCGGGGGAGACCCCCGAACGGGGGGGCAGCACCTCAACGAATGGACGAGGTGTCCTCGCCGCACCCGACCTTTGTTGACGACGAGGACTGATCAAACAGCCGAAGACGCAGTTCCCGTGACCTGGCAATCTTCTCATCAGGACGCCGCGACACACTCCAGGCCGATCCGACACACCACCTCGGGTGGGACGTCCCACGTCAGCAGGGTTGTGATCGAGGCGCTTTGGCAGGCCGGTCCCGTCCAGGGCCGGGCCACGGATCTCAGCTAGGGAGGAACTGCCATGCAGAACAACGCTTCGCAGGCCGAGGAGCTCTTCATCGAGGAGCTGTCCATCGAGGAGCTCGACGAGGTGGCGGCCGCCGGCACCCTCGGCACCGCGTCCACGCTGAGCACCCCGGCCAGCACCGCGGCCACCTTCGGCAGCCACTGAGCCGATCCGCTCCGCCCCTGAATCGACGAGTGATCGAAGGGAGGGAAAAGCAATGGAGAAGGAACTCGACATGCAGGTTGAGGAGATCTCGATCGAGGAGCTCGACGAGGTCGTCGGCGCTTCCTGCCTGAGCTCGGCCGGCACCGTCAGCACGCCGGCGTCGCTCGGCACCGCCGCGTGCTGGTAGTCGCACAGACCGCTGCCGGTGTCCGCCGATCGTAGCGGCGGACACCGGCAGCATCCATGATAAGGAAGGTACGGCAGATGGACGACCTGGTACGGGCGGTACTCGGCTACCTGGCTGATCCCGGGTCGCAACCGGCCGGCAGCAACGAGCTGTTCGCGCGGTTGGCAGCGGAGAAGCCGATTCTGCGCGGCGGATCGGTGTGGATCGTCTCGCGCCACGACCTTGTCACAAAGCTCGCACGCAACAGGCAGCTCGTGATGCGGCTCCCGGACCAGTGGACGAACACCCCGGACGTCAACCGGGCCGTCGCCCTGGTGCTGCAACAGCTCATGCCCATCCAGCCGCCCCTCGACCACCAGCGGCTGCGCCGGCTGCTCGCCTCGGAGTTCAGCGCGAAGGCGACCGTCGGGCTTCGGGGACGGGTGCAGTCCATCGTGGACGAGGTGTTCGCCCAGCCCCTGGCCCGGGGCGAGTGCGAGTTCGTCCAGGACGTCTGCGGCCCTCTGCCCGTGTACACCACCGCAGCGCTGCTGGGGCTGCCGGACGAGGACCGGCCCCGGGTGCTGGAGTGGGCGCAGACGATCAACACCCTGATCACCCACGAACTCATCAGCCGGGTGGGCGGCGCCGGCGGCCAGGAGCAGCCCGCTGCCCCCGCCACTCCGAGCAGCCTTGCCGAGGTGGTCGGCTACATCGAGGAACTGGTCGAGGAGCGCACCCGCAAGCCGGGGGACGACATCGTCTCGCGCCTGGCCCGGAGCGCCTCGCCCGAGGACGGGAAGCTGTCCCGGCAGGAACTCATCGCCATGGTCGTCATGTTGCTGATGACCGGCATCGACACGGTGGGCGGTGCCCTGGCGAACGTCGTGACGGCGCTGGACCGCAACCGGGCGGCGTGGCGGCGTGTCGTCGCCGACCCGTCGCTGGCCGCGGCTGCCTACGCGGAGGGGATCCGGCTCCTTCCGCCGACCCCCATGGCGACCCGGATCGCCGACGCCGACATCGAGCTCGGCAACATCACGATTCCCGCCGGGAGCACGGTGATCCTGATGTACGGCGCCGCCAACCTGGATCCGGCCGTGTTCACCGACCCCACGGCGTTCGACCTCGACCGCAGCGAGGCGAACAGCCTCGCGTTCGGTCACGGCGCGCACTACTGCCTCGGCGCGAGCCTGGCCATGCTGCAGGGCGAGATCGTCCTGCAGACGCTCGCCCGGCACTGCCCCGACTTCACCGTGGTGGCCGGACCTGCGCGACGGCGTACGGAGTTGGCCTTCCACAGCTTCGCCGAGCTTAACCTGCGCCTGACCGCGCAGCCGCGCCGGCCCGCCCCGGCGGAGGCGTAGCGATGGGGGCTCCGTGGCGGACGTCCCGGCTGCGCCGATCGGCGCGCACTGCCGTGACGCCCGTGGTGCCGCAGGTGGAGGAGAGCGACTGCGGTCCTGCCTGCCTGGGCATCCTGCTGGCCCACCAGGGCCGGCCGGTGCCCGCCGAGCGGCTGCGCGCCGACTGCGGGGTGTCCCGGGACGGTACGACCGCGGCGGATCTCGTCCGGGCGGCGGCGAAGCACGGGCTCGTCGGCCGGGGCATCCGGCTGCGGCTCACCGCGGCAGCGGACGGCGCCGACCTAGGGCCCCTGCGCGAACTGCCTCTTCCGGCTGTCGCGCTCCTTCACCAGAGCCACTTCGTGGTGCTGGAAGGTGTGACCGCCCGCGGCGACGTGGCCGTGAACGACCCGGGGCGCGGCCGTCTGCGGCTCGGCCCCGACGAGTTCGCCGGGGCGTTCAGCGGCATCGTGCTGACCTTCACCTCGGAGGTCGACCGCGCCGCGCGGCCGGCGCGCCGCCCCTGGCTGCGTGCCTGCCTGGACTGGCTCGGGGATGCCCGCAGGGAAGCCGTCGTGGCCGTGCTCCTCGGCCTGCTGACGGGTGCGCTCCTGGCGGCCGAGGCAATCCTGGTACGACAGACGTCACTTCACCTGATGGAGCGCCAGGATGCCTCGGTGCTCGGGCTGCTGGTCCTGCTGGCGGGAACCGCCGTCGGAGCCGCCCTGATCGGCTGGAGCCAGCGCAGGCTGCTGTCGAAGGTGCTCATCCGCACCTCGGCACGGCACACCCGGGCGCTGGTCGACCGGATGATGTCGCTGCCCGGGATCTTCGTCCACCGCCGGTTCACCTCCGGCCTTGTCTCCCAGGTGCGCTTCACCGACACCGTCACGGTCCTGCTCGCCCACCGGGTGCTGCCGATGCTCGCCGGCACGGCCCTGCTGCTGCCGCTGCTCGGCGTCGTGGGCCGGCTGTCCCTGCCGTTCCTCCTGGCGCTGCTGGCCGGTGGCGGCATCGGCGTGGCGCTGCGCTCCGTCGCGGACCGTCGGGCGGTGCTGCCGCGCCGGATGCTCGCCAACGAACTGGCTCGCCGCACCGGTATCGGCCTCGCCGGGCTGACCGCCGTCAACACCCTGCAGGCCGAAGGCGCCGACGCGGACCTGTTCGCCGAGCTCGCCGAGCTCACCGCTCGTGATGTCAAGGCCCGCGACGAAGCCGCGGCCGCGGTCCGCTGGTGGTACGCCGCCGCCACGGCCCTGGAACTCCTCCTCCCGCTGGCCGCGCTGGGGCTGTCCGGCTGGTCGTTCGGCCACCCGGTGCCGGACGCCGCCGATGCGGTGGGCGTTCTCGCGGTCCTCGCCCCGCTCCTGCTGACCGCCCGGACCGTGGTGGAGACCGCACGGGAGCTGCCGGAGTTCCTGAGCAGGACTGCCGTGCTGGAGGACGTGCGCAACGCCGAGCCGGAGCCGCGGTTCCTGGCACGGGCGCAGTACGACGGCACGGCCGCCCGGCTGCGCGGCCGGGTGGAGCTCGACGACGTGCGGTTCGGCTACGCGGAGCACCGCCCGGCCGTCCTGCGCGACATCACCGCGCGGATCGAGCCCGGCCAGCGGGTCGTCGTCCTCGGCCCCGCGGGCAGCGGCAAGTCGACACTGCTGCGCATCCTCTCCGGCGCGCTCGAGCCCACCGGCGGCCACGTGCTGCTGGACGGGCGCCGCCTGCAGGAGGTGCCCCGCGCGACGTTGCTGCGGTCGGTCGGCTACGTCAGCCAGGAGCCCGGCTTCTTCGACGGCAGCGTCGCCGACAACGTCACGCTGTGGGACGACGGGATATCCGACGAACTCGTCGAAGCCGCCCTGGCCGACGCGTGCCTCGACGACGTAGTGGAACGGCGCGGCGGCCGCTCGGCGGCACACGTCGAGCGGGACGCCCGGAACTTCGCCGGCGGAGAGCGCCAACGGCTGGCACTGGCACGGGCGTTGGCCCGCGATCCAGCCGTCCTGCTGCTGGACGAGCCGACCGGCGCGCTCGACCCGCTGCTCGCAGCCAGGGTCGACGCCAACCTCCGCCGCCGAGGAGTGACCACCGTCATCGTCACCCAGGACCCGGCGGCGGCGCGTTCGGCCGATCTCGTCCTGTCGCTTCCTTCCGCCGCGCCGGCACGACCGGGCCCGCACCGGGCCGCCGCCAAGCAGTCGCAGGGAACGACATGAACCTCACAGCATCCGGCGAGCGTGCCGCGACGACGCAGCAGGAGAGCAGCTGGCCGGCGTACCGCACGGCACTGCAGCGCCTGCTGCGCGGCCTGGGGCTGCCGGGGGAGATCCCCGAGCTGCGGCCAACGGAGCCCGACCCGGTCGCCGCCGCCGTGGCCGCGAGCGGGGCCAGGGCCGTGCGCATCCAGCCGGGCGCGTCGGCCGGAGCACCCGGTGCGGCGACGCTGGCGGTCGGTGCCGACGGCGTCCCGGTGGCTGTCCTTCCGGGCGAGCCATCGACCGCTGCCGGGAACCGCGCCGCTCGCGCCGGCTGGCACGTGTACCCGCGGCTGCCACGCCGGATCGACGGATTCCGGCAGTTGCTCGCCTTCGCCCGATACGGGGGCCGCCGCGGCCGGCCGACGGCCGTCGTGGTCCTCGGCGGGCTGGCCGCACTGGTCGGTTCATTGGTTCCGCTGGCCGCGGTACGGCTCGGTGGCCGGCACGTCGTGGCCGAGCTGATCCTGTGGTCGGTCGCCCTCGTGGGCGTGACCCTGCTGCTCGGCCGGCGCGACAAGGGTTTCGCCGCAGAGCTCGGGCACCTCCAGCAGACGCTGGAACCGGCCCTGTGGGACCGGGTGCTCGACCCGGACCTCCCGGACGCCCGGCGGTGTTCGCCGGGGGCGCTCGTCGCCGCCGCGACCTCGGTGGCCAACCTGCGCAGCTTCGTGGGCGCCGCGCTGCTGGACGGCCTCCTGGCGCTCGCTCTGGCGTGCTCGACCCTGGTGCTGCTGACGAGCGTGCGGATCTGGTTCGGTGTCGTCCAACTCGTGGTGATCGGTGGCGCGCTCCTCCTGCTGTGGCGGATCGCCCGCGGCGGGCCCCGGCCGGCCGAGGAGGGCGAGGATTCGGCCGCGCTGTTGTACTCGGCGCTGACCTCCATCGACGAGATCCACGTCTACGGGCGCGAGCACGCGGTCATCGAGCGTTGGGCCGCGACGGCGTCCCGGCGGCGCAGCACACGGGCCGCCGAACTCCGTGTCGAGGAGCGGCTGGCCGCCGTCTCGGGGGCCGTCCGCCCGGTGCTGTGCATCGCACTGCTGCTGGCCGCCCTGCGCAGTGGCACGCGGCCGGACGATCTCGTCCTGGCCGGATGCGGCGCGGCTCAGCTGATGCTCGCGCTGGAGCGTCTGGACAATCTCGCGCGGTGCGTGCTCGTGGTCGGGCCCCAACTGGCGTCGCAGGCGGTCGCCCTGCTGGGCCTGCCGGCGGCCGGGGCTCCCCGGACGCTGCCCGGAGCCCTGACCGGCGAGGTGGCCGCGGTGGAGGTCGGGAAGTGGTACGGCGGGGCCCGGCGCCCGGCGCTGCACCGGGTCTCGATGAGGGTCGCTCCCGGGGAGTTCCTCGCGGTCGTCGGTCCCTCCGGCGCGGGCAAGTCGACGCTGCTGCGCGCCCTGGCCGGCCTGGAGGAGCTCCAGCACGGCAGCGTGCAGTACGACGGCACCGACCTCGACCTGCTGGTCCGGGAGTCGGTGCGGGCCCAGATCGGCTTCGTCCCGCAGGACGCCCGGGTCCCGAGGGGGACGGTGCGGTCGGTCATCCTCGGCTCCTCCGACCCCGGCCGGGACGCCGAGGCCTGGGAGGCCGCCCGCAGCGCCGGCATCGCCGACCAACTGCGGTCCCTGCCCATGGGGTTGTCCACGGTGGTGTCCGACGGCGGGGGCGGTTTCTCCGCCCAGCAGTCGAGGCGGATGCTGCTCGCCCGCGCGCTGGCCGGACGGCCGCCGGTGCTGCTCCTCGACGAGGTGACCGGGGCCGTGGACGAGGCGTTCGAGGACCGGATCAGCCGGCTTCCGGTGACCAGGATCGTGGTGACCCACAGCCCCCGGCTGGCCCGGTCGGCGGATCGGGTCGTTGTGCTCGTGGACGGCGGAGTCGTCGAGGAGGGCTCCTACGCCGAGCTCATCGCCGCCGGAGGCACCTTGGCTCGAATGTTCGAGAGCGAGGAGCGTCATGGCGCAAACCCGGCATCGTGAAGACTGGACAAGAGGGGGAAGTATGCGAACTGTTCTTCGTTTCAAGCGCTTTCTGTGTGCAGAGGTCGTTCCCGGCGACGGTGTCTACCTCTTCTCGGAGGGCCCGGGGCAGTTCCGGCTGCAGGGCCGGCTGGCCGAACTGCTGGCACCGCTGCTCGACGGCAAGCACGACCGGCAGGAGATCGGCGCGGCCCTGGCCGGGACCGTGCCCGCGCGGAGCGTGGACGCCGCGCTGGACCGGCTGATCGCGGCCGGGCACGTGGTGGAGGTGGACGCGGACGCCGACCCCCGGGCCGGCGGCTACTGGGAGCTGCAGGGACTGCACGGTGACCGGGCGCTGGAGGCCGTCGCCGCACGCACCCTCGGCGTGACCCGGCTCGGCCAGCTGCCCGACCGGGAGTTCGAGGCCGTGGCCCGCGACTCGGGGCTCCGGCTGGCGGGCTCGGACGGGCGCGAGCCGGACCTGGACGTCGTCCTCGTCGACGACTACCTGAACCCCGGGCTCGCCGACCACAACCGGCGGGCCATCGAGACGGGACGGCCGTGGCTGCTGGCGAAGACGATCGGCAGCACCGTCTGGGTCGGCCCGGTCTTCGAGCCGGGGCAGACCGCCTGCTGGCGGTGCCTGGAGGCCCGGCTGAGCGCGAACCGGATGGTCCTGACGTACCTGCAGCAGCGCAGTGGCCGACTCGCGCCGTCGGTCACCTCGCTCGCGGACCTTCAGTCGACCCGCCGGCTGGGCGACCAGTTGGCCGTCCTGCGGGCCTCCCAGTGGCTGGCGGGCGCCGTCACGACGACGGCTGCCTCCGACACCTCGGCCTCGCGGCAGACCGAGGTGGTCACGGTGGACACCCTCACCCTGCAGTCGCAGCGCCACATCCTGACCCGGCGGCCGCAGTGCCCGGACTGCGGTGACCCGCGGCTCCAGGCGGAACTGCAGCGCCGTCCGGTCACCCTGACCAGCCGGCCCAAGCGGACCACCGGCGACGGCGGGCACCGGGCGAAGTCGCCCGACCAGCTCGTCGCCACCTACGAGCCGCTGATCAGCCCGATCACCGGGCCGGTCAAGCACCTGATCAAGGTGCCCGGCACGGTCGAGGGCCTGTACACGTACCACGCCGGCCAGAACTTCGCGGTGCCGATGGCGCACGTCGGCGATCTCCGAGCCGGGCTGCGCAGCGCGGCCGCCGGCAAGGGCATGAGCGACGTGCAGGCCAAGGCGTCCGCGATCGCCGAGGCCATCGAGCGCTCCAGCGGGCTGTACAAGGGCGACGAGGCGCGCATCCGCACGTCGTACCTGCAGCTCGGTGCGGACGCCATCGCGCCGAACGAGCTCCACCAGTTCAGCGAGCGCCAGTTCGCGGAGCGCGCCGAGTGGAACGCCCGGGGATCCCACTTCCAGCGGGTGTGCGACCCCTTCGACCCGGCTGCCGAGATCGACTGGACCCCGGTCTGGTCGCTGACCCGGGAGCAGATGCGCTACCTGCCCACCGCGTCGCTGTTCTTCGGCTACCCGACGGAACGGGGCAAGGTCTACGCCGGTGCCGACTCCAACGGCAACGCCGCGGGCACCTGCGTCGAGGACGCCATCCTGCAGGGCTTCATGGAGCTGGTCGAGCGCGACAGCGTGGCCATCTGGTGGTACAACATGCTCCGCCGGCCGGCCATCGACCTGTCGACCTTCGACGAGCCGTACTTCAGGACCTGGCAGGAACGTTACACCTCCGTCAACCGGGAAACCTGGGTCCTCGACGTCACCACGGACCTGGGGATCCCGACCGTGGTGGCCGTGTCCCGCCGGATCGACAAGCCGACCGAGGACATCCTCATCGCCTTCGGCGCGCACTTCGACGTCACCATCGCCATCGCCCGGGCGATGGCCGAGATGAACCAGTTCCTGCCCGCCGTGGTCGACGTGACCGCGGAGTCCGAGGAGTACGCGTTCCCCGACCCCGACCAGCAGCGGTGGTGGAAGACCGCCACGGTGGAGAACCAGCCGTACCTGCTGCCGTCGGACGAGCCCGCCCGTACGGCCGCCGACTACACGGATCCCAGCACCGCCGATCTCGCGCAGGACGTCCGGCTGGCGCAGCGCATCGTCGAGGACGCGGGGATGGAGATGCTCGTGCTGGACCAGACCCGCCCCGACGTCGGCCTTCCGGTGGTCAAGGTGATCGTCCCCGGCATGCGCCACTTCTGGACCCGGTACGCCCCCGGCCGGCTGTACGACGTCCCGGTGCGGATGGGACTGCTGACCGAGCCCACGGCCGAGTCCGACCTCAACCCGATCGCGATGTTCCTGTGAGGACTGCCATGACCACCGAAGCCGTGCCTGCCCGTCCCGCGACGAGCGCGGTGTTCGACGAAGCCCCGGTCGGATTCCGGGACGGGGTCACCGTCGACACCGAATCGGGAAAGCTCAGGATCCTCAGCGCAGGGGGGTGCTTCGCACTGCGGGGGCTGTCCGACGGCGTGCGGGAGGCGGTGATCGGGCTGACGGTCGCCCCCTCCTCCCCCACACTGCTGGCCGCCCTCCTGACCCCGGCCGAGCAGACGCACCTGCGGCAGATCCTCACGCGGCTCGGCCGCCTGCTCACCCGGTACGTGGTGGACGGCGAACGCCTGCTCGTCCGGATCGAGCAGACGGTCTCGGACGCGGGCCACACCTCGGCCGAGGTGCCGGCCGACGCCTGGGTGAAGCTGTCGAAGTTCGCCCTGCTGCGTTCCCGCAACGGCCGCCTGGCGCTCGAATCCCCCCTCGCCACCCACCGGGTGGAGGTGCTGGACCCGGCGGTCGCCACCCTGCTGCTCTCGGTCAGCGCGGGTTCCGTGGTCGCCGACCTGGTCGGCGAGCTCCCGGCCGGGGCCGTGGCCGAACTGCTCGGAACGCTGGTCGGCGCGGGATTCGTCGAGGTGGGGGAGCCCGACGGGGAGACGGTCGCCTTCCGCTCCGACCACGACGCCACGCTGCGGCAGTGGGACTTCCACGACCTGCTGTTCCACTCGCGCTCCAGGTTCGGGCGCTTCGACGAGCCCTTCGGCGGGATCTTCCCCTACGTCGGGGAGATCGACCCGCAGCCCGCGGTGAAGCAGCCGCCGGCCGGGCCGTCGGTGCCGCTGCCCGAGCCGGCGCTGGCGGACGTGCTCTCCCGGGACCTCCCGCTGACCACCGTGCTGGAGGGCCGGACCTCGGTCCGGAAGTACGACGCACGGCCGATGACCATCGATCAGCTCGGCGAGTTCCTCTACCGCACGGCACGGGTGCGGGCCACGTACGGCCCGGTGGACGGCATGCCGTACGAGGCCACCACCCGGCCCTATCCCTGTGGCGGCGCCGCCTACGAGCTGGAGCTTTACGTCACGGTCCGGCGGTGCGAGGGCCTGACCGAGGGCGTCTACTACTACGACGCCGTCGAGCACCGACTGGTCCTGGTCAACGAGGACCCGGCCGACCGGGAGGCCATGCTGCACACGGCCTCGGTCGCCACCGCGATGCAGGCCACGCCCGACGTGCTCGTCACCATGACCTCGCGGTTCCAGCGGCTGTCGTGGAAGTACCGCGCCATCGCGTACGCCGTGACCCTCAAGCACGCCGGTGTGCTGTACCAGACCATGTACCTGGTGGCCACCGCGATGGGGCTGGCACCGTGCGGTCTGGGCAGCGGGGACTCCGAGCTCGCCGGCCGGGTGCTGGGGCTCGACCGGCTGCACGAGTCCAGCGTCGGCGAGTTCATCCTGGGCAGCCGCCCCGCGGTGGACGCCTCCGAACGGCCGGTGCTGCCGGAGCACTGGCACCCGGGGCTGGGGCCGGACTGGGCGGTGGCGTCCCAGTCCGCGCTGCGCGAGCAGCGTGCGCGCCGCTAACGGTTTGTTCGTCTCGTCAAGGATTCGGGGGCAGCTGTCATGAGAGCGCGAGTACCCGACGTCGGTACGGTGCCGCCGTCGGCCGGCACCGCGCCCAGGGTCGCGCCGATGTTCGTGGTGCGCAGCGGCGGGCTCCCCGTCGCCGTGCTCGACGACCTCGCCGCACCGGTGACGATGAGCGCACTGCGGCAGGCCGAGGACGGCCGGGCGGCGGCGGCGCGGCTGGCCGAGACCGTCGGTGACGACCTGTACCGGGCCGTCCCGCAGTTGGCGGACCAGAAGGTCCGCCGCACGGCGATCGGCCTGCGCAGGGACGTGCACAACGGGCGGTGGACGGCACGTACCCAGGCCGCGGCCGACACGGTGGCCGGCCACCTCCCGCAGGAGCCGGCGGATCGGCTGCGGAACTGGGCGGCCTCGGCCCGTGCCGGGCAGGAGCGGATGAGCGCGGCGGACGAGGCGTACCCCGCCGAGGTGCAGCAGGCGTCGCGGTCGCTGCAGGCGGCTCTGCGAACCCCGCGCATCGCGGCGGGTCTGGCGCTGGCCAGTCCGGAGTTCACCGAGCGGTTGGTGACGGAGCCGCTGCCCGCTGCTCCGGCGTCCCGTTTCGCCCGCAGCGCGACCGCCTACCTGAGCAGGACCGCGGTGAAGACCAGCCCCTTCAGCGCCCTGACGACGGTGGGAGTGGCGGAGTTCGGGAACGTCCGCCCGGCCGGCCGAACGTCCGGGGCCACGGCGGCCGGGCACACCTGGGAGGTCAGCTCGGCCCGGTCGGTGGCGGTGGCACTGCTGCTGGCATGCGCCCGGAACCCTGCTGCGGACGAGGTCGTCGAGGTCGCCGCGGTCGACGGACTACGACGTGTCGACGGCCGGTGGCTCGCCAGCCTGCCCACCCGCACGGTGGTGAACGGCATCAGCTTCCGGGTAGACGAGCTCACCTCCTGCGACCTGTACGCCTGGGTCGTGGACGGGTTGCCCCGGCTGCCGGTCCGGCTCGCCGACCTCACCGGGCCGGCCAGGTCGGCCAGGCCGGACGAGATCGACCGCCAGCAGATCCGCCGGCTGGTCGAAATCGGCCTGCTGCAACCGGTGTTGCCCTGGCCGGCGTCGTCCGGGCGGGACTTCGGCGAGCTGGCCCGCGTGGTCGGGCAGCGGGGGGGCGAGATCAGGACAACCACCCCCACTCCCCGCCACCAACCCACACCACCCCCAGACAAACGTGCATCGCATCGCCGACCTACGCC
>NZ_JBHTTU010000006.1:110859-227451 GCF_042794375.1 Kitasatospora sp. NPDC056531
AGGTTTTTTGGTCGCAGTTTTTTTTTCTTTTGCTTTTGTTTTTTGGTTCTTTTTTTGGGGCCTGGTTCTTGGTTTTGGGCTGTCGCTCCGCCGCCTTCTTTGCCCCCTCCCCCCCCCCCCTCGACCGGCTCGCCGCGCAGGAGGCGGAGGTCGCCGGCACCCGCGATGCCGCACGGCGCATCACGGCGATCGGTGCTGCTCGCACCGCCGTGGCGGAGGCGTTCGAGTCGGTCGGTTCGCCGGTGCCCAGCTGGGCGACGAGCACCCCCCTGTTCCACGAGACCGACGCCTCGGCACAGGCGGCCGCTCCCGGGCTGCCCGAGGTGGTCCGGGAGGATCTCGCCGAGGCCGGGCGCTGGCTGGCACCGCTGACGGTGCGCCACCCGCTCTACGACGAGATGGTCCGCTGGTTCGTGCGACGTCACGGGCCGGGTGCCGGCGGTGTGGACCTGCTCGGATTCCTGTACTCCTTCCTGGAGGTGGCCGACCTCGCCGCCCTGGCCCGACGGACGCCGGGCCCGCACCCGGGGGAGGGCGGTGCCGACCGCCTGCGCGGTCACGGCACGCTCGGCCACGCCGGTCACGCGGTCTTCTTCCAGATCGCGGCGGCGGACGCCGCGCGGATCGCGGACGGCGAGTACGACATGATCGTCAATCTGGTGCACTCGGGGGCGACCGGACTGCTGAGCCGCTGGACCGGCGTTCCGGCGGTCCACGACCGCCTGGCCGAGCCGCTCACGGACTGGGTGCGCCAGCGGCACCCCGGCTGCACGGTCTACCAGGTGGCCGCCCACGGTGACTGGCTGGACCTGCAACGACCTACCCTGCGGACGCTGCCGAGGCTGCGCTGCCCGGGCGACCTGGCGGACCCGGGGGCCGACGCCGACCTCGCGGAGCTGGCGCTGGCCCACGACCCCGCGACCGGGACCTTGCAGGCATCCGGCCGTGACGGTGCGCCGGTGGCGTTCAGCTACTTGGGCACCGTGCCGCAGTACCTGCTGACCGGGCCGGTCCAGTTGCTGTGCCTGCTGTCCGACCCGTGGATCAGCATGGGCCGCGTCGACCGCGACCGCCGTGTCCTCGACGACGGCGACAGCGCCGGGGTGACGGTCCTGCCGCAACTGCGGCAGGGCAGGATCGTCTGGGCCCGCAAGCGGTGGAGCTTCTCCCCGGAGGACCTGCCACAACCGCGGCACCGGCAGGCCCCGGTGGAGTTCCTGGCCGAGGTGGACCGCTGGCGGTCCCGGCACGGTCTGCCGGACGAGGTGTTCGTCACTCAGATCGTGCGCAGGCCGACCGGCGCGGAGAAGGACAAGCCCCAGTGGCTGGGTTTCGACCACCCGCACTCGATCTGGGCCGTGCTCGGGCACCTGCGGGTCGACGCCGCACGGATCGACGTCGCAGAAGCCCTGCCACACCGCGGGCACCACTGGGCCGACGGCCCGGACGGTCGCCCGGTCGCCACGGAATTCCTCGGACTGGTGTCTCATGCCTGACCCGACGACCTCACCCGGAGCACTGCTGCGCTCCGTCCGCCCGCCGTCCCACGACTGGTTGTACTACCGCATCCACGTCACGGACCCGGAAGCGGCGGACCGCCTCCTCGAACGCCTGGTCGCCCCGATGATGCGGACGCTGCAGCAGGAGGTGCCCGGACTGCGCTGGTTCTTCCTGCGGTTCCTCGATCCCACCGGACTCCACGTGCGGCTGCGGCTCCAGGCCGAACAGCAGGCGCTGAACGCGTGCGAACGGCGGCTCGACGCGGCTCTGGCGGCCGGTCGGCAGGACCAGCCGGGCCTCTTCGAGTCCTCGGGCAAGTTCCTGTACGCCCCGGAGGTCCACAAGTACGGGCCGGGAGCCGGGATGCAGCTGGCCGAGGAGCTCTTCCAGGCCAGCAGCGAGATGGCCGTCTCGTGCCTGGGGGAGCGTCATCGGGCCAACCGGGTCGGTTACGGCGCCGCCCACATGAAGGTCCTGCTCGCCGGTCTGCCGGCGCAGCAGCGGCCGGCGTTCGTGCACCAGTACGCCTGGTACTGGTCCGGTGGGCCGCTGACGACCGGCCAGGCCGCGAAACCGCGGTTCGCCCGGACGGATGCCCGGGCGGCCGCCCAGGCGTCCCGGCTGGCCTCGCAGGTGGAGCGGGCCCTGGCGGACCCGGCGACCCGGGCTGCCCTGGAGCTCTTCGCCGCGCGGTTCTGGACGGCCATGGAGGGTCGCGAGCGGCAGGCGGGCACAGGGTCGGACTACTACCTGCTCTTCCACCACATGCACCTGACGAACAACCGGCTCGGGGTCTTCCCGGGTGTCGAGGCGGCGCTGGCCCGGCTGATGTGGCTCTCGGCGGACCGGCTCTGTTGAGCCGCCGGGCCGCGTCGCGAAATCGCATGACAAATGTCATGCCGGGCGGATGCGGAAAGTATCGCGGAGTTTCTGACATGTGCGCCAATGCCCCTGAATAACCTTTCTGATATCTTTCAAATATGGCCCAGGACATAGTGATTGAGGTTCGCGATCTCCACAAGAAATACGGGGACTTCGCTGCGGTGAAGGGAATTTCTTTCCAGGTTCCACGGGGGCAGGTGTTCGCACTGCTCGGTACCAACGGCGCCGGAAAGACGACGACGATGGACACCCTGGCCGGCTTCCAGAGCCCGACGAGCGGCACGGTCAGCGTACTGGGCGTCGATCCCCGGGCGGGACGGCGGAAGACGGCCGGGCGGGTGGGCGTGATGCTGCAGGAAGCCGGCTTCTTCGAGGGCCTGACGGTGACGGAGACCGTTGACGCCTGGCGCAGGTTCACCCCCGGTGCCAGGCCCCGCGAGGAGGCGATCGAGATGGTCGCGCTGCAGGGCCAGGCCAGAACACCTGTGGGTCGGCTCTCCGGGGGCGAGAAGCGCCGGCTCGATCTCACGCTCAGTCTGCTGGGCCGTCCGGAGGTGCTCTTCCTGGACGAGCCGACCACCGGGCTCGACCCGCAGGCCCGGCGCCAGACCTGGGCCCTGCTGCAGGACCTGGTGTCCGAGGGCATGACCGTCCTGCTGACCACGCACTACATGGAGGAGGCCGAGTTCCTCGCCGACCACGTGGCCATCATGGACGGCGGCACCATCGCGCGGGAGGGGAGCCTGACGGAGCTGAGGGACCGGGTGGGCGGCACGATCGCCTTCCGCCTTCCGCCCACGCTGAGCTCCCACGACCTCCCGGAGCTCGGGAACGCCGAGGTGCGCGAGTCAGCGGGCCGGGTGACGCTCCTGGCGCGCGACTCCCAACGGGCCCTGCTCGACGTCCTGCTGTGGGCAGACGGGCGCGGTGTCGAGCTGCTCGACCTCCAGGTCGACGGCGGATCCCTCGAGGACGTCTTCCTCGGCATCACTGCGCACGGAAGGGCTGGGCGATGAACTGGTTCGAATACACGGTGGCACATTTCCGGCTGGCTCAGCTGGTCTTCTGGAAGCGCCTCGGATTCGCGCTGACGGGGACGGTACTGCCGCTCGGCCTCGGTATCGCGCTGTCCGTCCGGGCGAAGCAGCAGGACCCCATCGCCGGTGTCCCGGCGGACCTGTACGTCCTGACCGGATTCCTGGGGTTCTCGCTGTTCTTCGTCGTCTACAACCTGGTCAACTCGGTGACCTCGCGGCGTGATGCGCTGATCTACAAGCGGCTGCGCGGAACCGCCCTCCCGGACAGTTCGATCTTCATCGGGGAAGGGGCGAGTGCCTCCGTCGTCAGCTGCGGCGTGGCGGTGATCCTGGCGGTCTTCGGAGTAGCGGGCCTGGGCTCGGGACTGCCGTTCAACATTCCGCTGCTCGCGCTCGGGATCCTGCTCGGAGCCACGATGTTCGCCATGCTGGCGGTCGGCGTCTCGGGCATCCTGCCCAGCGCCGAGATGTCGGTCTGGATCACGACTCCCGTCATGGTGTTCCTGATGATGTGCTCCGGCATCTTCATCCCGCTGTCGAGCCTGCCGGGCCCGCTGGGAACTGTGGCGGCCTACCTGCCCCTGGCGCCGGTGGTCAGCATCGTCCGCACCTCGTACTTCGGCCGTGACTTCGCCAGCCACTCCGTCACCGCGCTGCCCGGGGCGAAGCTGGACTTCCTGGGGAGCCTCCACGTCTGCCTCAGCCCCATCGGGGTGACCGTCGCCTGGGCCGCGATCGGGCTCTGGCTCGCCCGGAGGTGCTTCAGGTGGGATCCGAAGCGCACCGGTTGACCGCCGGGCGGCTGCCGTAACGGGCGGTCGGTCGCGCGCCGGGCGGTGGGCCTGCGTCCGGGGTGCGCGCTAGGCTCGCACAGGGGAGGTAGTTCGCAAGCTCGCGGACCCGTCGGCCGGACGAGAGTCGCCGCCACCCGCGGTGGCCGTCGCGGCGGACGAACTGCTGAGCCTCGGCAAGGTACGGGAACAGGGAGGGGGACGGGCGCGCATGGGTGAGCACTCGTCGCAGGCGGTGTCCCGATCGGCGACCATCGTGCTGATCGCGATCGCGTTGGTCTACGCAGCGGAGCCGCTGCTGCGAATCGGCCGCCCCGGACCGTTGCCGGCCGCCCTGCTCCTGCTCGGGCTGGCAGCGTTCTCCACCGCGCTGGCGCGCGTGCTGTGGCGCGGCGCCCGGGGTGCGCCGCCGGCGGCGCGAACTCCCCTCGATCTCCTGGTGGTCGGGTACGCGGCGTTGGCGATGTGCCTGCAGTTCGGGCTGGAGTGGGCCGCTCTCCCGGCCCTGTTCTCCGGGGCGGCAGCCGTCACCCTCTCCCGCTACCGGGCGCTCGCGGCGGTGCTGGTGGCGCTGTCGGTCGAGCTGTACGCCGGTCTCAAGCTGCACCTTCCCGCGCTGACGGTCGCCGATCTGTTGGGCCGCGCGAGCATCGTGATCATCGTCATCTACGCGGTGGGGAGGATCCTCAGCATGGGGCGCGAGATCGAGCGCAACCGGACGGAGCTCGCCCGGCTGGCCGTACTGGAGGAACGCCTGCGCTTCTCCCGCGACCTGCACGACCTCGTGAGCCACAGCCTGTCGGTGATCTCGCTCAAGAGCGAGGTGGCGACCAGGCTTGCCGAGCGCGACCTGCCGAGGGCGGGAGCCGAGATGGGCGCCGTCGTCGAGATCTCGCGACAGGCGATCAGCGACGTGCGCTCCCTCGTCCGCGGGTACCGGGAGCAGTCGCTGGCTTCGGAACTCGACGGCGTGGTCAGTGTGCTGGAGGCCGCCGGCGTACACGTCGAGGTCACCGCCTTCCGGACCGACCTGCCGCAGCATCTCCAGGACACCTTCCGGTGGGTGGTGCGTGAGGCGGCGACCAACATCCTCAGGCACAGCAGCGCGACGAACTGCACGGTCGAGGTCAGGAGTACGAGTGGTGGAGTGGCTGTGGAGATCATCAACGACGGCGTCGCCGACAGGAGCGCGGGCAGGGTCCCCGACGGGGGCGGCCACGGGCTCGAAGGTCTCTCCGAGCGGCTCGCCCTGATCGGCGGCAGCCTGTCGTACGGCCGCGTGCCGGGCGGCGGCTTCCGGGTGCACGCATGGGCTCCGGAGCAGGCGGTCGCCGGTGCGGGTGGCACGTCGGCCGGGACGGAGGAGGGCCGGTGATCCGGGTGTTGATCGCGGAGGACGAGCGCCTCCTCCGGGACGCGATGACCACCGTGCTGTCCCTGGAGGACGACATCCTCGTCGTCGCCCAGACCGGCAGCGGTGCGGAGGTCGCCTCGCTGGTGGTCTCCGAGAGGTGCGACGTGGCACTCCTCGACATCGACATGCCGGGCATGAACGGCTTCGAGGCCGCGGAGGCGCTGCGAGCACTGCCGTCGACCGTCCCGGTCGTCATCCTCACCGCGCAGGGGCGTCCGGGCTATCTGAGGCGCGCCCTTCGGGCCGGAGTCCGCGGGTTCGTCACCAAGGACGTCTCGGGCTCGCAGCTGGCCGTGATCATCCGCCAGGTGCACGCCGGCGGCCGGTACATCGACCCCGAGGTCGCCGAGGACGCCATGTTCGTCGGTGAGTGCCCGCTGGGACCGCGTGAGCTGGAGGTGCTGCGGCTGGCCGAGGGCGGGCGGTCCCTGGGCACGGTCGCACGCGAGCTCTCACTCAGCGAGGGAACCGTACGCAACTACATGTCGGCCGCCATGTCCAAGCTCGGTGCCGGCAACAGACTGAGCGCCATCAAACTCGCCCGCTCCATGGGATGGCTGTAGCGACGGCGGTTGGTCCGTCGCGCTGGCCCGCGCGCCGTCGGCGCCACCGGGCCCGGCCGGAGCGGCACAGCTTCCGCAGACCTGCGGATGACGGCTCGGGCGAGCCGTGTTCACGAAGGGAACGCCATGGAATCCAAGAAGGACGACAACTCCGGGAGTGGTCTGCTCGGCAGGCTGTTCGGCTCGGACGACGCGCCCGCCGAGTCGGGTGCTGCCGGAGGCGAGGAGGGGCAGAACTCCTCCTCGGGAGCGCAGAGCGGTAAGGACCGGAAGGACCAGAAGGACAAGAAGGAGAAGCGCAAGCGGATCTCGGGCATCATGGGCGGAATCGCCGGCGCAGGAGGCTGAGCCGCGCACCGCCGCCGAAGGACCGGCAGCCGGGCCGTGCGCACGGCCCGGCTGCCCCCAGGTCAGGTACGGGAGCCCGCCAGGGGCTCAGTGCCCGACCGAACCGGTCAGTTGGAGCCGACCGTCGAGGCGCTGCCCAGGCAGCCGCCGACCGTGCCGGCCGACGAGATCGTGCCGAGGCAGTTGAATCCGATGGTCTCGGGCAGCTCCTCGATCAGAAAGCCCTCGTCGCCCAGGTCGGAAACCGCGATGTCTGAAACGGAGTTCATGATGGTGCTCCTCTGGTTGAAGGTGGATCCCGCTGTGGTACGGGCGGCCCCGTCGATCCCTGGCCGCCCTGTGATTCCGGGCCTTTCGCTCAGATCGCGATGAGCCCGGATTCGTACGCCGTGGCAACCGCTTGCGCGCGACTTCGCACGGCGAGTCTGTTGAGAATTTGGTGCACGTGAGATCTCACGGTCGTCTCCGTGACGCAGAGTTCCGCGGCCACTTCGGCGTTCGACAACCCCTGGGTGAGCAGCACGAGCACGTCCAGCTGGCGCCCGGTCAAGATGTCCTGTGGATCGGACCTGACCCCCGCGGCCGTGGACCGCACCAGTCGCACCGTCTTCTCCGCTATCGCCAACGGCATGAGCACGGTGTCCCCGGAAGCGACCACGTGGATGGAGTGGATGAGTTCCGTCGGTGAGCTGCTGGGGCTCAGCACGGCCCGCGCGTTGACCGAGAAGAAATCGGAGCCGCGCACGGTGTCGACATCGGCGAGCATGATCACTTTCGCCGTCCTGGCGATTTCCCGCTGGACGTCGAGGCTCACGACGAGCCCCGAGATCAGGACGATGTCGGGCAGCCATTCCTCCGTCGCCCGGAGTGACTCGTGGTCACCCTGCACCTGAGCCACGACTTCCAGGTCCGGCTGCGCGTCGATCAGCGCTCGCAGGCCGGCGCCGAACAGCAGGTCGGTGGAGCAGATGAGTACACGCGTCACCGTCAGCACTCCGAAGTGCATTCGTCGCCGATCGATATCGCAACTGCCATAAGTATCGCATCCCCCGTTGGAGTGCCCGCTCTCGTGGGCGCTGATCCGTGTGGACAAAGATGTGATCGCCGTTCAGTCCATTCCCGTCGAATTCCCCTTCGCCAGCTCTTCGCCCGCCCGCCAATTTGTCGGGCCGGTAGGTGATCTGACGCCTCGTCGCACTCATAGATCGTCCATCAGATGTGGACCTCGCGGCAACATGTTCGGAGGATTTTGAGGATCACCTGAGGTTTGCGGCTGACTGGATCCATGACGGGGCGAGGCAAGGTCTGCGGGATTGCCCCACAACTCCTGGGCGGACTTTCGGGCGAGGCCAGGGACGGCTGGAGAAGGGTTGGGAATATCCGCCTCGACGGCATGCGTCAGTTCGACTCCCGGACATCACCGATTGATGTCGAGGAGCCGGAGGAAAAGGCTGCGTTCGGGTCCGTCCTGGATTTCTGTGAATGGAATTCAGGAGTCCTCTTGCCGCTATCCGGCGACAGTCGGTCGGGCCGGGTCGGGGGCGGCGCGCCACGCCGCGGGCCGCCTCGAACGGGATTCCGGGTGCACCCGTACCGACGGCGGCGTGCGCCGCACATCCCGGCCGCGTGTCACCTCGACTGCCGCCCGGTGCATGGCGGTACCCCCTGCCCTGGCTGGAGTCGGTCCGTCCACTCTCATGAAGATCGTCTTCAGTTCACATGTACCTCAGTGGAGATCTGACATGAGCAAGTCCTACCACGGGGTGGCGGTTGGTTCAACTGACATATAGACGCCGGGCGTGAGGTACATTCATGCCAGTGGATTCATGCGAGTGGAGTCCCGGCTGCCGTGGTGAGGAGAGACGCGTGACCGAGCAGGCAGGCCGCAGCCTGGCGGACCGGCTGAACCACCTGTTCGCGACCGTCAAGCCGCGCGGGGGCCAGGAATACAGCAACGAGCACGTTGCGGCCGCCTGCAGCAGGGCCGGCGTCGCGATCTCACAGAGCTACATCTGGCAGCTCCGCAAGAACAAGAAGACGAACCCGACCCTCCGGCACCTGCAGGCGCTGGCCGACTTCTTCGGCGTGCCGGCAGCCTACTTTTTCGCTGACGAGGTGACGGACCGGGTCGAGGGGCAGCTCAGGCTCCTGGTGGCGGAGCAGGAGCGCCTGGAGAAGACGGTCGGCAGCAATGACGTGAAGGTGATGGCCATGCGCGCGGGCGAGCTGTCGCCGGAGCGGCGCAAGCAGGTCATGGACCTCCTCGACGTCGTCTACCGACTGGAACAGGCCGAACGTCGGGGTATGTGACCGCGGGCGATGTGACCATCCGTCCGCCGGGGGGCGGTCCGGCGAGCGCGACGACCTGGCACCGAATCTGAGCGGGGGACGGATTGAACGAACGGGCGCTGCGGCGTCAATGCCGGCGTGAGCTGCAAGCACTGGGCGTCCAGCCGCCGCTGCGGGTGGACGACCTGTGCCGGCTCCTCGGGGAACGGCGGGAGCGCCCCATCCGGCTCGTGCCCCACCCCCTGCCGGTGCCAGGGCCGTTCGGCATGTGGCTGGCCACCGCGTCGGCCGACTACATCCTCTACCAGCAGAAGACCAGCAAGATCCATCAGGACCACATCATCCTGCACGAGGTCGGCCACATCCTGGCGGACCACCAGAGTGACGACACCGACGAGGAGTTCTGGCGGGAGTCGATGCCCGACCTCTCGCCGGACGCCGTCCGGCGAGCACTCCGACGCACCCACTACGACCACGAGCACGAGCGCGAGGCGGAACTCGTCGCCACGATCATCCTCGAGTGGGCCTCCGTGCTGGACCGGGTAACTCCGCGTCGGGTCAGCGACCCGTCCCTGCACCGTATCCAGACCGCTCTCGGTGACCGGCGGGGGTGGCTGTAGTGAACGCCGCGATGTACCTGACCGCTGCGATGTTCCTGTTCGCGGTGTGCTGGAAGGTCTACCAGCTCTGGCAGGCCCCCCGGGACCGCGCTCTCAGATCGGTGACTGCCTGCCTCATCTGCCTGGCGGTGTGTTTCTCCACGGGGTTCCCGCCTGAGGAGCGCGCCTTGAACGCCATCGCGAGGGGCGCGGCCCTCCTGGTCTCGAACATCCCGCTCCTGGCGGCCGTCTACTTCCTGCTCGCCTTCTACCTGCACTCCGCCGCCGACCGAGCTCGGGCACGGCGACGGGCCCGCCTGGAGGCCGTTCCGCTGTTGGTGACCGTGCTGGTCATCACTGCAGCGACGTTCGCCACCCCGGCCGGCATCCTCAGACACCCCTATACCCCGGCCGAGCTGCACAATCCGTGGATTGCGATCTTCTTCCTCGCGGCTCAGCTGTATCTGGTCCACGCGTTCGCCACGACGTCCTGGTGGACCGCCCGTTACGCCCGCATGTCGCGCGGGCCGGCAAAGGTCGGTCTTTGGCTCACCACCGGGTCGATGGTCGGCATGGCGATGGCCGATGCCTGTCGCGTCGTGATGGACGTGATCGGCTGGAGCGACGGTGCCATACCCACGTGGCTGGACGGCGCTGCGAACGGCTTCTTCACGATCGCAGTGCCAGTCTTCATCGCCGGTCTGAGCTACCCGGGCGTCATGTTGCGGGTGGCGGCATTCAAGATCTGGCGCCAGCACCGCCGAACCTACCGGCGCCTTGACCCGCTGTGGCAGTTGCTGCACGAGGCGTTCCCGGAAGACGCTCTGGACCGTGCGCCGGCGGCCGGCACCTGGCGGGATGCCCTGGCCCTGCACGCGGTGCACCGCAACTACTACCGCCGTGTCGTCGAGTGCCGCGACGGCCTGGTGAGGGTGAGCCCCTACCTCGCGCAGCAGGGCGTGCAGGACAGCGCAGCCCCCCACGAGGTGGCTGGCCATCTGCGCCCGGCTCTCCAAGCCCGGGCGGCCGGCGTGCCCGCACCGACCCAGGCGATCGCCGTCGCTCTGCCTGACGAGGACGGCCTCGACGCCGACGCGCGCCAGCTGGTGACGCTCTCCGACGCCCTCACGACTCACAGATAGAACTCCACGCATGTTTGACCAACTGATCACAGCTGCCCGAGTCATCATCGGGCCTGGCGGCGAATGCATCGAGGACGGTGCAGTCCTCATCCGCGACGACATCATCGCGGAGGTCGGACCACGCGAGTCCGTCGGGACGCTGCAAGTCCAAGGCGTGATCAGGCACGACTTCCCTGCTGGCACGGTACTGCCGGGACTCATCGACGCCCACGTCCACCTCGCCTTCGACGCCGGTTCGGATCCGGTGACCGGTCTGCTCAGCACGGATGACGAGACCCTGCTGGAGGGCATGGCCGACCGTGCCCTCCAGCTGCTTCGCACCGGCGTGACCACGGTGCGAGACCTCGGAGACCGCAACGCCCTGGCCGTACGGCTGCGCGACGCGATCGCCACCGGGTCCGTACCCGGCCCCCGGATCTTGTCCGCAACAACACCGTTGACCGCGGTCGGCGGGCACTGCTGGTTCTTCGGCGGCGAGGTCGAAGGTGCCGATGCCATCCGGGCCCTGGTACGCCGCAACGTTGAGGCTGGAGCCGACGTCATCAAGGTGATGGCCACCGGCGGTGGCCTTACCAAGGGCGGACCTGCTATCTGGCAGTCCCAGTTCACCGTTGACGAGCTTCGCCTCGTCGTGGAGGAAGCCCGCCTGGCGGGTCTGCCGGTGGCGGTGCACGCTCACGGCACCGAGGGCATCGAGGCAGCTGTGGCCGCCGGGGTGAACACCATCGAGCACTGCACGTGGATGGCCGAGAACGGTGGCTTCGACCTCCGCGAAGATCTCGCCGCCGCAATCAAGGCTGCCGGGATCCACGTCTGCACAGCCACCAGCCCCAACTGGCGCGCGTTCGCTGAACGGGTCGGCCACGAGCGCGCCGAGGAACTCTTCGCCTCGATGCGCTGGATGGCTGAGCTGGACCTCCCGATGATCGCTGGTACGGACGCCGGCGTGACGCGAGCCGTGTTCGACCAGTTCGTCAACAGCCTGGAGTTCTACCAGCACTTGGGACTTCCGCTCTGGAAGATCATCGACATGGCCACCGTCACCGCGGCCAGCGCCCTGGGCATCGGCTCCGACACCGGACAGCTGGCCGTGGGCTACCGCGCCGACCTCCTGGTCGTCGACGGCAACCCTCTCGACGAGCTCGACGCCCTGCGCCGGGTGCAGCTCGTCCTGGCTGCCGGTCTTCCCTTCTGAAGCCGAGCGGAGATGGCCGGCCCGACGCTGCACACGCGCTCAGGACGGCTACTCCAGCTCTGCTGAGCTGACCCGAGACGCGCGCGAACACCGGCGTGTAGAGGTGCGCGAACTGCTCGGGCAGCGATTCGAGTTGGAACATCACGCCGTCGCACTGGGCGAGGCTGGGGCTGTGTAGGCGAGGTTTTCGATGTCCTCGAAGAGCTCGTCGATGAGAAGGTCGATGGCGCAGACGAGCGCGCCGGCCGCGAGCTCGGCGTCCTCTCGCGCCACGATCAGCTCCCTCGAACGCCCCCCACCGCTCGCCGTCCCGGGCCGCGACTCCGCCGCGGCAGCCTTGAGACGGACCCAGACGGCCGGCGGCAGGATCGCGTCATGCGGCCAGTCCGGACACCCCCAGGCCCCCGCCGTGAACGAACCGCTCGCCGCCCGCCGGGAGGAGTGGGCCCTCAACAGTTCCGCCGTACGGCCCCGGCATCAATCAAGGGTTCACCCCAATCCTTAGGGCGAGGAGTGGGGTGAACCCCATCGGGAAGCGCTTTGAATAAATCAGCGAGAACTTTCAGGTGCCACGATCTTGCAGTCCAGAATGAGCCGCCGATCACTCCCCTGGCATCACCTCGCCAATCACCGTGGCCGCGTGCGGGGTCAGACTCCTTCCGAGGAAGATGCCAAGAAGGCGCGCTTCGCACCACAACGCGCCACTCCCGTTTCCGGGGTCCGAATTCCGCCGTAAAGAGGTGTCTGCGACTACCGACGGCAGTGGATCTCGGGAAGTGGACGTACTACGTCGACCGGGCTCCCGCGGACGCTGCACCCCACGCGACAGACGGCCAACCGGCACCATGGTAAGCCACCGGATCGTCTCGACCAGTGTAATTTCCGTGTTACTCGTCGCTTAGGCCCGAGAGAACAGGAAATCTTCAACCTTGGCAATAGCCTCGGGCGCATTCCGGGTTTCCAGAAGGACGCCGGGATCATCGGGCCCGTTAGGATATGGGCCGCCAGCCCAGACTTGATAACCGCCCTCTCGGTCGACGCTCACGAACGCCGGAAGCGGTTCACCACCTCCGTTAGCCCACCAGCAGGGACCGGTGCTGAAGCAAAGCCTGCCGTGGCTCGTAAATGGATAGAATCGCCCGAGTTTACTGGGGCGGGCCTCGATCACCAGAGCCGTCAGCCCCAGCTCTTGTCCTCGGTTCCGAGCACCCTTGCGGTGCTCGGAACCGAGGACCCAGCGCGCCAAGTACTTGCCGTGGGGCGCGGTCACTCGTGCCGGAAGCCGCGCTCTGGATCGCGTCCTTCGTCGAACGGTTCGAACCAGTGATCCGGGTTGAGGTTCACCGTTCCCAGCTTCTGACTGATCTCGCTGTCGGCGTCTTCGAGCCCATCAAGGCTACGGTCGAACAGCATGAGGACGTCGTGGTCCTCGAACAGGAGGTCCAGGCATGTCTCCCAGTCGAAGTCGTCCTCGCTGACAGGTAGCTCATCCACAAGGCCCGCAATCCGGTTGGGGCGGTCACGCAGCAGCGTCTTGGCCTTGCGGATCGCCAGGTGCAGGGCCATCTCCTCGCCAGTGCAGGTCGGGTAGGGCGTCCGCCCCGCATCGAGATCACCGTGAAGATCGTCGAACGCGCGGGCCATCTGCTTGCGCCAGACACGGGGACGGCGAAACGTCAGCGGCGGCAGCTTCGCAAACAGGCCAGCGGCCCCTGGGGCCAGCGGCTCGTCGTCCAGCGCCGCCACCTCTTCCCAAGCCTGCTGCGACAAGTCCTCCAGCGCTACCCGCAGTACCGCGGCCGTGCGCGCACTCAGCTGCCAGCCGTCCTCGTCGGTCTCCTCGTCCGGCTCTTCCTCCCAACGGTCGGCACGTCGACCCCGAAGCCGGTCTCTTACCCGCCGACTGGCGTCCTCGAAGGCGGCGAGCGCGGTGTCGATCAGCCGCAGACGGTCGCTGAACTCCCGCCCTTCAAGCAGCGCACCCGCTTCCTCGAGCAGCCCGCCACCTTCAAGGACGAAGGCGGATCGGGGGATGACGATCGCTCCGCAGTCCCCGGCGAGCCGGTCGGCGGCATTCGCCATCATGGCGGCCGCGACCAGTGGGGTGTCGTACGGCGCGGCCAGGTCGAGATGCTCAATCACCAGGAAGTCCCCGACCGCCATTTCGACGGCGGCCGTGAACCTCTCGTTAGGGTCGCCGTCCGGCGTGAGGAGTTCGGAGGCGACCACGGCGAGCAGCGGACTCTCGTCACTGAGACGATCGCTGAAGTTGCCGACACCCCATGGCCGACAGCGGCTGACACCCAGCAGGCCGACCTGACCGGCAGTCGGTGGCGTCCGTACCGGCGCCCTCGGCACCCGGAGTGATGCAGCTGCCGGACGGCCTGACGGCCCGTGAGGCCGAGGTGCTGGCGTTGATCGCCACCGAGCAGGGCGGTGAGCGGCGCGGTGAGGGCGGGATGGGCGAGGAGCCGGTGTATCAGAGTCCGGTCGCGCTGGTAGAGCCGGTTGGCTTGCCGGCAAGTTGTCCCGGGTGTCCCCGGTTGTGCCCGACGCCGGGTCCCGGTGCGACAAGGCGCGTCAAGCTTCCGGCTGCCGCCCGCGGCCACCGCGCGTCAGCCGTCCGGCGCCGCGACTGTGGTACGTGTCGTGTCCGGGGGTGGGGTGCGGGGTTGCCGGTGTGGGTGGAACGACGTGATGTCGTGATGTCGGGCCCGGGGGTGCGCCTGAGTGGTTGTCAGCGGGTGCGTCTACGGTGCCGGTCATGAATGGTGATGTGCGTGAGGGTGGTTCGGGTACCGGTCCGGTGGTGGCGGGTGAGTGGTGGACGGACCTGGGGTTGTTGGTGAATGGCGATCCGGCGCGGGTGTGGGAGCTGCTGGACTCGGGGGCGGATCCGCGGGCTCGTTTGGTGGCGGCGGTGTATCGGGCGTCGGCGTATGTGCACCGGGATGCGACGCCGGGGGCGCGTCGGCAGTTGCTGGCGCTGGATGCGGCTCGATACGGAGACATGGAGCTGGCGGCACGGATCAGCGCCGCTCCGGTGGTAGGCGAGCCTGCGCCGCGGTGGGGGGTGGCATGGTCCACCGGTACCCAGGTCGATGCCCGGTTCCGGCACATGATGGCCCACGGCACCCCCGTGCACGCGGTGGCGACGGCGATGGTGGACGGCCGCCCGGTCGCCGTCACCGGCAACGAGGACGACGTACGGGTGTGGAACCTGGTCACCGGCGAGCAGATCGGCTGCTTCCCGTACCGCCACGACGGCGCGGTGCGCGCGGTGCCGACGACCGTGCTGGAGGGCCGCCCGGTCGCCATCATGGGCGGTGACTCGGCTATGTCGGTGTGGGACCTGGCCACCGCCGAGCAGATCGGGGACACACTCGAAGGCGTGTGTGCGGTGGCGACGGCGGTGGTGGACGGCCGCCCGGTCGCCATCGCCAGCGGCGGCAAGGATAGGACGGTGCGGGTGTGGGACCTGGCCGCCGGGCAGCCCGTCGGCGACCCCCTGCACGGCCACGACGGCCCGATGCATGCGGTGGGGACGGCGGTGGTGGACGGCCGCCCGATCTCCATCGCCATCGGCGAGGACGGGACGACGCGGGTGTGGGACCTGGCCACCCGCCAGCAGATCGGCGAACCCCTGCACGGCCACGACGGCCCGATGTATGCGGTGGCGACGGCGGTGGTGGACGGCCGCCCGGTCGCCGTCACCAGCGGCGGCGAGGACGGGACGGTGGTGCGGGTGTGGGACCTGGCCGCCGGGCAGCCCGTCGGCGACCCCCTGCACGGCCACGACGGCGAGGTGTATGCGGTGGCGACGGCGGTGGTGGACGGCCGCCCGGTCGCCGTCACCAGCGGCGAGGACGGGACGACGCGGGTGTGGGACCTGGCCACCCGCCAGCAGATCGGCGAACCCTTGGAAGGCCATGACCTGGAGGTGTGGGCGGTGGCCACCGGGGTGGTGGAGGGTCGGCCGGTCGCCGTCACCGGCGGCGAGTGGGGGACGGTGTGGGTGTGGGACCTGGCCACCCGCCAGCAGATCGGCAACCCTCTGCGAGGCCACAGCAGAGACATCTCGGCGGTGGCCACCGGGGTGGTGGAGGGCCGGCCGGTCGCCGTAACCAGCAGCTGCGACGACAACACGGTGCGGGTGTGGGACCTGGCCACCGGCGAACAGATCGGCGAGCCGCTGCAAGACCCCACCGGCCTGGTGCGGGCGGAGGCAACCGCGGCGGTGGAGGGCCGGCCGGTCGCCGTCACCCGCGACAAGGACAGGACAGTGCGGGTGTGGGACCTGACCACCCGCCAGCAGATCGGGCACGCGCTGCAAGTTCCCACCGGCAGCGGCGTGTTGGTGGCGACGACCACGGTCGCCGTTACCGGCAGCAAGGACGGGACGGTGCGGGTATGGGACCTGGCCACCGGCCAGCCGATCGGCAACCCCCAGCAAGGCCACACCGACTACGTGCAGGCGGCGGCACTCGGTGAGCTGGAGGGCCGTCCAGTCGCCGTCACCGGCGGCCACGACGGGACGGTGCGGGTGTGGGACCTGGCCACCGGCGAGCCGATCGGCGAGCCGCTGCAAGGCCGTACCGGCTGGCTGCGGGCGGCGGCAACGACCGTGCTGGACGGCCGGCAAGTCGCCGTCGCCGTCAGCAGCGACGGGACCGCACGAATATGGGACCTGACCACCCGCCAGCAGATCGGCGACCCCATGCGAGGCCACGGCAAAAACATCTCGCACGCGGCAATCGGAGTGATGGAGGGTCGGCTGGTCACCGTCACCGGCTGCCACGAAGGGACGGTGCGGGTGTGGGACGTGGCCACCGGCGAGCAAGTGGGGCCGGAACTGGTGTTCCCCGCAGACGTGACTGCGTTGGCGGTGGCTCCAGGCGGGCGGCTCGTGGTCGGTTTCGGTCACGAGGTCGCGGTCCTGTCTCCCCGCTGACCGGGCAGACCATCCTCCCCATCGGGCCCCTGCGGGCCGGCCACTCGTGAGTAAGCGGAACGCAACGGGCGCCTTGCCGCCCCGGCCCGGAACAGCCGCAAGGCCACAAACCCGGCCGGGGCTGCAGGGGCCAAGCGCAACACGAACACGCCACCGCTTGAGCCTGGCCTGGCGTGTATACAACACGCCATTCCGCGCGGATAGATCTACGCCACCGAGCTGTAAAGGTCACACCCCGCTTGGCCTAGCGGCGCGCACCGGCGCCGGGCCAAGCGGGGGCGGTGTACCGATCTTCCGTGCGCGGTCACGCCCGCTGAGAACCTCGCCGCGGCGGGTGCCAGCGGGGGCGCCGCGAGCCTGGTCGCGTCAGGCCTACTGGATCTGGACCTGGTCCGCCTGCATCCACGAAGAGGTCCTCGCCACTTTCCGGGGTACCCGACCCTTCGCGTCGCTGAACGCTTCAAGACGCTGGCGGAGGGCCAGAAGGTCACATTCGTGGCCGTGCAGGGCCCCACGGCCAGCCCGGCGCCAGCAGGCAGCCGCGACAGGCCGCCGACACCAGCAACCAGGTAGGCACCTTCAACATCCCGAGCCTCGCCCGGGCGGCGAACGCGAACCCCGCCGCCGCGCAGACCGCGTCCGCGACCGCCGTCCCGGCCGGAGACGGCAGCACCGCCGCCGGATCGTCGGCGAGCGCGACCAACCAGGACGTGAACACCGCCGCAGCCCGGCCCGCCCGACGCGACCAGCACCGCAGCCAGCCCCGCACCGTCGTCACCGGCCTGCCCAACCGCTCGGCGATCCACCTGCTCCCCCAGCCGACCGCCGCCAGCTCCAGGCCAGCCCCCACCACCTCGGCCGTGTCCGCGCGCCTGACCAGGGACAACACCGGCAACAGGATGTGCGTCGCCTCGCAGGAACGACACCTCGCCCTGCGCGGGCGCACCACTACGACCCCGCCCGGACCCCGCAGGCTCCGCGACCGGCCCCAGCCCCACCGGGCCAGCACCCCACCGCAGTCCGGGCACGACAGCTCGCCCGCCGACAATCGCTGTTCGACAGCCGCAGCTGTCACCTCTACCGTGACCAAGGCGCCCCCAGTTGGCGCTCGCACGGCCCTCCCGGACGCCGCCAAACGAGCGTGCGGCACCCCGAAGATCAATCCCCCTGCAGCAACTTCCTTACCATCACCACCGTCAGTGGCACAACACTGCCCGCTCATCAGCATCCTGAGTGGCTATCTACAGGTGTATCAGAGTCCGGTCGCGCTGGTAGAGCCGGTTGGCTTGCCCGCAAGCTGCCCGGGGGCCCCGGTTGTGCCCGACGCGGGTCCCGGTGCGACAAGGCGCGTCAAGCTTCCGGCGGCCGCCCGCGGCCACCGCGCGTCAGCCGTCCGGCGCCGCGACTGTGGTACGTGTCGTGTCCGGGGGTGGGGTGCGGGGTTGCCGGTGTGGGTGGAACGACGTGATGTCGGGCCCGGGGGTGTGCCTGAGTGGTTGTCAGCGGGTGCGTCTACGGTGCCGGTCATGAATGGTGATGTGTGTGAGGGTGGTTCGGGTACCGGTCCGGTGGTGGCGGGTGAGTGGTGGACGGACCTGGGGTTGTTGGTGAATGGCGATCCGGCGCGGGTGTGGGGGTTGCTGGATTCGGGAGCGGGTCCGGAGGCTCGTTTGATGGCGGCGGTGTACCGGGCGTCGGCGTATGTGCACCGGTATGAGACGGCGGGAGTGCGTCGGCAGTTGCTGGCGCTGGACGCGGCTCGGTACGGGGACATGGAGCTGGCGGCGCGGATCCATGCCGTTGCGGTGGTGGGCGAGCCTGCGCCGCGGTGGCAGGTGGAGTGGTCGACCGGTAGCCAGGTTGACGCCCGGGTCCGGCACGTCATGACCTCCAGCGACCCCGGGTTCGGGGGAGGTGTGTGCGCGGTGGCGACGGCGGTGGTGAACGGCCGGTCGGTCGCCCTCGAGATCTGTGAGGCCGATGAGGTACATGTGTGGGACCTGATCACCGGTGACCAGATCGGCGACCCCCTGATAGACCACGACGGCGTGGTGTACGCGGTGGCAACGGCGGTGGTGGACGGCCGGTCGGTCG
This sequence comes from Kitasatospora sp. NPDC056531, assembly GCF_042794375.1. Lineage (NCBI taxonomy): Bacteria > Bacillati > Actinomycetota > Actinomycetes > Kitasatosporales > Streptomycetaceae > Kitasatospora > Kitasatospora sp. NPDC056531. The sequence goes on from NZ_JBHTTU010000006.1 coordinate 129,665, forward strand.
CCGTCACCGGCGGGGACGCGGTACAGGTGTGGGACCTGGCCACCGGGGAGCAGGTCGGCGAGCCGCTGCACGGCCACGACGGCGTGGTGCGGGCGGTGGCCACCGGGGAGGTGGAGGGCCGGCCGGTCGCCGTCACCGTCGGCGACGACAAGACGGTGCGGGTATGGGATCTGGCCACCGGCGAGCAGATCGGCGCCCTCCTGCACGGCCACGACGGCGTGGTGCGGGCGGTGGCGACGGCGGTGGTGGACGGCCGGCCGGTCGCCGTCACCGACGGCGCCGACGAGACAGTGCGGGTGTGGGACCTGGCCACCGGCGAGCAGATCGGCAACCCCCTGCGAGGCCACGACCGCACATATTCTGCCGTGGCGACGAGCGTGGTGGAGGGCCGCCCGGTCGCCGTCACCGGCGGCTACGACGAGACAGTGCGGGTATGGGATCTGGCCACCGGCGAGCAGATCGGCGCCCTCCTGCACGGCCACGACCGCACAGTGTCTGCCGTGGCGACGAGCGTGGTGGAGGGCCGGTCGGTCGCCGTCACCGGCGGCTACGACGGGACGGTACGGGTGTGGGACCTGGCCACCGGCGAGCCGATCGGCGAGCCCTGGGAAGGCCATGGGGAAGGCTGTCCTGAGGTGTGGGCGGTGGCCACCGGGGTGGTGGAGGGCCGGTCGGTCGCCGTCACCGGCGGCGAGGACGGGACGGTGCGGGTGTGGGACCTGGCCACCGGCGAGCAGATCGGCAACCCCCTGCGAGGCCACAGCAAAGACATCTGGGCGGTGGCAACCGGGGAGTTGGAGGGCCGGCTGGTCGCCGTCACCGTCGGCGAGGACGGGACGGTGCGGGTGTGGGACCTGGCCACCGGCGAGCAGATCGGCGAGCCGGTGCACGGCCCCACCGGCAGGATGCGGGCGGCGGCAACCGGGGAGGTGGAGGGCCGGCCGGTCGCCGTCACCGTCGGCGAGGACGGGACGGTGCGGGTGCGGGACCTGGCCACCGGCGAGCCGATCGGCGCCCTCCTGTACGGCCACGACCGCACAGTGTCTGCCGTGGCGACGAGCGTGGTGGAGGGCCGGCCGGTCGCCGTCACCGGCGGCGAGGACGGGACGGTGCGGGTGTGGGACCTGGCCACCGGCGAGCAGATCGGCAACCCCCTGCGAGGCCACACGCAAGCAGTGCGGGCGGTGGCAACGACCGTGCTGGACGGCCGGCCGGTCGCCGTCACCAACGGCGCCGACGGGACCGCACGAATATGGGACCTGGCCACCCGCCAACAGATCGGCGACCCCCTGCAAGGCAGGCGGGAGGCGGCCACCGGAGTCATGGAAGGCCGTCCGGTCGCCGTCACCGGCGGCTACGACGGGCCGGTGCGGGTGTGGGACCCGGCCACTGGCGAGCAAGTGGGGCCGGAACTGGTGTTCCCCGCACCAGTGTTTGCGTTGGCGGTGGCTCCAGGCGGGCGGCTCGTGGTCGGTTTCGGTCACGAGGTCGCGGTCCTGTCCCCCCGCTGACCGGGCAGACCATCCTCCCCATCGGGCCCCTGCGGGCCGGCCACTCGTGAATAGGCGAACGCAACGGGAGCCCTGCCGCCCCGGCCCGGAACAGCCGCAAGGCCACATACCCGGCCGGGGCCGCAGGGGCCAAGGGGCAGCGCGAACGCGCCGCCGCTTACGTGTCCCCGTCTCGGTGCTGTCAGGTCGGGGCGGGGATCCAGGCGCCTCGGCCGTCGAAGAGTCGGGCGATGGCGTCGAGGAGGTTGTGGCCCTGCTTCGTGGCGGTGGACAGGTAGCCGCGCACGGTGAAGAAGCGCTCGGCGCCGAGTGCCGTGCGCCGGCCGCCGGTGACCTTCTGTTGGATCTCGGCCATCCGGATGGCCTGCTCGCTGGTGTTGTTGTCGAAGAGCACCCGCCAGTCGAAGGCGAAGCGGAGTACCTGGTCGCGTTCGTCGAGGCGGCCGAGCAGGTTCGCTGCCTTCGACCGCTTGCGGCGCGGCTCACCCGGGGCGCGGGCCGGGTGCGAGGTCCGCCCGGCGGCGACGATCTCCTCGTAGCGGGAGGCCAGGCGTTCGAGGGTGTCCACGGTGAAGCCGGTGGAGTGCGGGTGTGCGGCCCGGATGGCCTTGACCTCGTCCCAGGTGTCCACCAGCAGCGTGGCGAGGTCCCCGGCCCAGGGCTCGGGGCGGCCGTCGGGCGCGTTCTCCACGACAGCGGCGAGTTCGCGCAGGTGGTGCGCGTTGCACAGGGCGTGGGCTACGTCGGTGTAGGTCTTGTAGGGCTTCCAGCCGTCGTGAACGGCGACGCCGGTGAAGTGTGGCAGGACGCCCATGGCCTCGAACGCCTGCACGCCGCGCTTCGCATGGACCAGGTAGAGCGTCAGCGAGCGGGTGCAGGCGGTGTGCACCCAGCAGGTGCGGCCGGCGACGCGGGTGCCGGTCTCATCGAAGCCGACCACTTCACACTCGACAAGCTGTCGCCGCACGGCCTCGGTGTGCTCGGCGACCGCGTCGGCGGCCTGTCCGGCCCAACCGAGCAGGGACGCGGTGGCCACGTCGGCGCCGAGGACGTCAGCGAGCAGTTCGGCGCACCGCTCGTAGGGCAGGTGCTGACGGGCGAGCAGGTAGAGGGCCAGCCTCTTCAACCGGGGCCCGTACTGGGCCGGGGCCGCCGGCGAGTTCGGCGGGGCGGCAGCGGTGACCTGCCCGCACACGCAGCGGCGGTGCTCGATGCGGTGCTCGGTCACCCGCAGGCGGATCTCGGGCAGGTCGAAGACCTGACGCCGCTCGACAGAGACCACCTCGGCCAACGCCAGGTCGCCCGCGCAGCCCCGGCACTCCTGCGGGGTGTGGACCTCGACCGCATCCGGTGCGTCGACCTGCATCAGTGAGCCCCCGGCAGCGCCGCGGGGCTTGCCCGGGCCGCGACCCGAGGGCTTGCGCAGTGACGCCGGGCGGGCAAGCCCGTCGCTGGACGGCGGCTTGGACGAGTTCTTCGAGTTCATCCCCAGACGCCGCTTGAGCTCCGCGTTCTCCGCCCGCAGCTCAGCGATCTCCGCCCTAGCTGCAGCCAGCTCGCTCCGCAACTCGCCAACGAGTGCACCCAGTTCCGCATAGCTCGGCAGCGGCGGGGTCCCGGACACAAGACCCAATGATCAACCAGCAGAACGCCGAGATCAACTCAGCGTGCCAGAAGCACCAAATCAGTCACCCGGCCTCAAAAGCGCGAAGTGATCGGCGCTAGGCCCACCCCTTCTAGCCGCCGCGACGGTGCCTCTTAGTCGCCCCTGAAGTGCGAGCGATGAACGCTGCCCGCCCTTCCCCTTCGCTCGACCTTCTGGCTTTGCCGTTCGCAGCTCGTTCGTCCTGCTCGGCAAGGCGCTTGGCACCGGCGATGAAGCACCGCAGATACAGGTCCGAGAGGCTGTCGATGTAGTACCGGTCTGCCATGACCGTCCCGGCCGGGTGGACGGTCTTGGCGCTCATCCACTCGACGAGCTCCGCTGCGGTGTGCCGCACGAGCCGGGGCTGTTCCAGCGGCAAGGCGCCCAGTAGGCCGACCGACGCCCTCTCCCAGTTCTGCTCCTGCCTCTGACCGACCTCTGCGCGGAGGCTCTCGAGATCCGCCATCGTCGCGGCGAAGAGCCGGTCCAGCCGTTCCTCGCCCGACGTCTCGGTCTGCTCGGCCATCTGACCGGCATGACTGATGGCCAGGTACTCCCAGACGCCGATTACCGCGAGGCTCGATTCATCGGTGTCCAGTGCGAGAACGGCCTCAAGGTCCGCCATGAACTCCAGGTCGTCTTCAGGAAGTTCGGGCCGGTTCAGGTTGGTGAGGACTCCGATCAGGCGGTCGTCGAGCTCGCCGCGGGACGCCTTGGCCAGGTCGGGTCGCCGGCGCAGGTTGCGGCGCATCTGGCGGATGATCGGCCCACCGTTGCGAACCTCCAGCTTTGCCTCCGCCTCTGCCATGTCGTAGTAGACGTCGTCTCCGGTGAACCCCTTCGGCACCTCGGCCGTGGCCGTGGTGATGGCCTCCCGATCGCACTGGCGGCGGGGAAAGTAGTTCTTGGCGAGTGCGCGTTTGAGTGCGAGCTCGGGGACCGGCGCCTTGTCGCTCATGAAGGCCAGCAGGGCCAGGAGGTCGACGCTACGGCCCGGGCCGGCGTGGCGCGCCAGGGAGCGCACGAGGTCCGGGGTTCCTGGCGGGTACATGGTCCGGTTCCGGCTCGACCGAGGCACACCCTCTCGGGGCGGGGCAGCAGTCCTCTCCTGCGCCAGTGCTTGAGCTGATTGGCGCTGACGGGGTGTCCGTCGGCTGCGGCGAGGTCCATCAGTTCGCGGTCGGCGCCGCTCGGTGCGGTTCGAGGCATGTGGGAACGCTACAAAGCCGTCTCGCGCGCCTTTCCTGCCTGGCGTTAGGAGGTGGAACTTCCTCCCATGTCCAGAACCGCCGCCGGACGGCCGCTGAGTAATCGCGACAGGGGCTTCTCAGCTGCGGTTTCCGATGCTTGTTGGCGCGGCGTCAGGAGCGCGGCGGCCGGCGCGTGGCCAGATACCCACCGGAACGGCGTGGAATTCGCAGGAGGAATTGCCCGGGTAGTTGTCTCCGAGGGGCGCGTTCTGGCTATTCTGGCTCGGACAGGGCCAGCGGGCACCCACCTGCCAGGCCCCCGGAGACGCCGCCTGCGGTGGTCCGTGTCCGGAGCTGGTCCCCATCTGGTCCCCAGCAAGATCGTTTAGAGGGTCCTTGCAGGCCCCCGTTTCACTGACGTGGCGTCACACAAAGGGCCGCTGACCTGGGATTTCTCCCGGCCAATGGCCTTTCCGACTCACGTCGGGACGACAGGATTTGAACCTGCGACCCCTTGACCCCCAGCGGTCGAACAACCATCCGACTGATGTTCACCAGTCCGGATCTCGCAGGTCAGGGCTCATCTCATCCGCTCCGCATGACAGCTGATGCCGCCCCATGACGCCCCGTCCGTGAGAGGCGCGTGAGAGGCGGTGTACGAGAGCCGCATCGGCTGTGTCCTCACGACCTGATTTGTAGCGGGACAGAGCCGTCGACTGGACAGGCCCGGTAACGGTCCGCAGGTCGCGTCGACGGGTGACTGAACGGGAGGCCTCAGCGGTACGTAAGCCTGCGCGAACCCCGAAGTCGCCTCCCCAGCCCGGAAGGTCTCGATGCCGTGCGCGCCATGAGCAGGATGAATCTGCTGTTCACGCTCACCTCCCTGTCCGTCGTGCTCGTCGCCGTCGAGCGCTTCTCCTTCACCACCAAAGTCCTGCTGCAGCCTTACGGATTCCTGCGCCTGCACGAGCTGCTGCAGATGACCACCTTGATCCTCGTCACGGTGGGCATTCCGGCGCTGATGTTCCGAGAGGTCTCCCGCGACTTCTCGGCCCTGCGGTCGAGGGAGGGGAAATGGCTCTTCCTCCTCTTCGTCACCGGCGTGTACTTCTATGCCACCGGAAACGGCCTGCACGAAGTCGCCTCGGCCACCTTCAGCGAGTACTGCGATCCCAACGCCTTCACCGGCGATCTCTGCGGCGGCCTGTTCTTCAACGACTTCTACACCGGCAACGCGATGTTCTTCGTCGGCGCCCTGCTGATGAACACGAGCCTGCTGATCACCGAGAGCAGGAATCCGGACGAGTCGTCTGCCAGGAGCTCCCAGGCAGCCCTCGTGGTCAACGCGGCGGTGTACGCGGTGACCGTCCTGGCGTACGCCGGGTTCGACCGGGCCCCCGTCGGCCTGGTGTACTCCGCCGGGATGTTTTTGATCGCAAGCGCGTTCTTCCTGAAGGTCCGTCGGCAGTACCGGAAGTTCCCGTTCACCACCTACTGCGCCCTCGTGTACGCGCTCGGCGGGTCCGCGTCGATAGCGGTTCGGATATTCGCGTGAAGCCCCCGATGGCCGTTCCTCACGGCCGAGGTCGCGCTCGACAAGGCCTGGACCGCGGCGTCCTTCCGCACTGCCGCCCACGTATGGAGCGACTACCTCGTCAACCCCCGGGTCGCACCGCGCGCCCACCGGCCTCCCAGGCGCGAGCGCAGATGGCTGGGCGATGCGCCACGGGCGGATCCCCTCTCGCCGCGGCAGTAGCGTGAGGGCGGCACGCCGACCACAGCGGTGAAGTCCCGGGTGAGGCGGGACTGGTCGGCGTATCCGAGATCGGCGGCGAGCTCCGCCCGGTCGACCTCACCGCTGTTGGTGCGCTGCGCCGCCTCGTGCAGACGGGCGCGGCGCAAGCTTGAAGCGGGCGGTGGCCTGGTCGACCCGGAGCAGGCTGCGATCGTCCGTCATCTTCCTGTTCATCACGGCTACTTGTACCGGCTGAAGGTCCGGCCGGGCGGAGACACGGGTCCGCAGGAAGGACTCGACGAGGGCGACCATCGCGTCCGTCTCCGCTCGGACGAGGACGCGCGGCCAGAGCTCCGCAGCCTCCGGGCCGGAGGTACGGTCGGCGGACAGGACCTGGTCGGTGAGATCCTGGACCGAACCTGCGGCGAAGGCGCGGAAGCCGCCCGGGAGGAACTTGACCCCGTGCACCTGGCCCGCCCCGACCAGGCGGCGGGTGCAAACCCCGCCGTCCGGCCCGCGGACCTGTCTGCGCCAGGCCCGAGCTGCCCGACCTGTACACCTCGCTGTGCAACGCCGCCGCCGAGACCATTCGCGTCGTCCAAGGCATCGAGGACGCCCCGGCCGTGCTTGGCGCCCCGACCCCCTCGGCCGGGTGGGACCTGCGCACGGTCGTGAACCACGTGATCCTGTGAACCGCCCACAACTTCGCGCTGCGCGCCGAGGGCGGCGAGGTTCCGGCCGAGTGGTACGAACGTGACTTCACCGCCGAGCCCGACTGGACCGCTGCCTATGCCGAGCAGGTCGACAAGGCGCTTGGCGCGTGGTCCGAACCGGCGGTCTGGCGACGGGACATACCGCTGGGCGACTCGGCGGCCCCGGCGACGGCGATTGCCGGGATGGATCCTGCTCGACCACGCCCTGCACGGCCGGGAGGCCGCACAGGGCTCCGGCCAGGTCTACCAGCTTGACGAAACGACGGCTGCTGCCGTGCTCGGCCAGGTCGAGCAGTGGGCCGACGCATTCCGCCAGTACGGCGGCTTCGCGGAGCCCGTCCCGGTCGCCGCCGAGGTGCTTGCGTCCGACCGCGCACTGACATTGTCCGGCCGCCGGCCAGTGGCCGGTCGAAGCCCGGCTCAAGGCTGAGAAGGGATCCTCCCTCCGAGACACCGGGCATGGATGCGGCGGGCCTACTGCGGGGCGTACACCACCGCACCGGCGCCGGAAGAGGGCTGGCCGGGCCTGCAGCTGACGGCCAGTACGAGCCGGTTCGGGCGGACGGTGCGGCCGAGCACCGGCCGTACCGGCTGGTCCGACACCGGCAGGAAGTGCCAGCGGGAGAGCAGGGCGACCAGTGCGATGGTCGTCCCCTGCCAGGCGGACCCCGCGCCGACGCACCCGTGGTCGTCCGAGCCGAACGGGATCAACATGCGCCGTGCGGCGGGGCCGTTGTACCGGTACGGGTCGAAGCAGTCCGGGTCGGGGAACAGGCCCGGGTCGTGGTGCAGTGCGTACGGGCTGATGAGGATCTCGTCGCCGGGCGCCAGTCGCCGATCGCCGAGCAGCACCGGTTCGGACGCGCGGCGGAGCAGGAACGGCCGCGCGTAGCAGCGCAGTGCCTCGCCGACCACCTGCCTGGTGTACAGCAGGGCCGTGAAGTCGGCGGCGGTGGGCGGCCGATCGCCCAGCACCTCGGCGATCTCGGCAAGGATCCGTTCCTCGATGTCAGGCCGGCGCGACACCTCGTGGAGCACCCAGGACAGCACGGCGGCCGGCGCCTCCGTGCCGGCCAGGACGAGGCCGGTCAGTTCCTCGGTGATCTCGTCGTCCGTCAGGGCTGACTCGCCCTGAGCGGCGAGCAGCAGGGACAGTGCGTCGGTGTGGTGCTCAGGAGAGCTGCGGCGGTGGTCGAGTGCTTCGGCGAGGGCCGTGCGGACCGCGTCGGGCGTCGGCCGGAGCGGCGGCTCGGCGGAGGCGAGCCCGGGGAGGTCGTCGAGCATGGCCGGGAGTGTTTCGCGCAGTGCCCGGGTCAGTTCGAGCCCGGCCGGCCCGGCGACGAGCGACCGGGTGATGGTGGCCAGCGAGAGGTGCGTCATCTCGCGCGGGATGTCCAGCTCGCTCCGGTCGGTCCAGGAGCCCGCCGCCTCCGCCGCTGTATCGGCGGCGATCCGCGCATGGTCGGCGAGCCGGGACCAGTGGAAGGCCGGCTCGATCACCCGGCGGCGGGCCGCGCGGACGGATCCGGGGCACGCCGCGAGCCCGTGGCCGAAAGCCGGGCCCGGTCCGTCAGGAGCCGACCCGGCGTCGAACTTCGTGGCCTCGTCCACCAGGATCTGTTCGACCAGGTCCGGAGAGGTGACGAGGTGCAGCTTCCGAGACCCGAGGCGGACCGCGACGACCTCCTCGGCGGAGCGGACGGCGGCCACGAAGCCGCGCGGGTCCTCGAGCAGGTCGGTGAGCTGCGGCCCATCGGCCGCGCCGGAGCGGTGGGGGCACTTCTCGGTGGGCACGGCGCGCTGGGCCGGGGTCGCGGACATGGTCTCTCTTCGCTTTCGGGGTGTCGCCGACCCGCATGACGGGTGCGGTGGCACGGAAGTTCAATCGCGTCCGGACCGGGTTCTGCCGAGTCCGGCGGGCCGGGGGGGTGACGCCGTGCGGGCACCGCACCCGGCCCGCCGCAGCGGGTCAGTCGGCCATGGCCGGGGCCGGACCCGGCGTCGGCTCGGGAGTCTCCGCTTCGGCCCGGTAGTCCTCCGGGCTGGTCTCGTCGGTGCCCTGCGGAGTCCGCGCGAGGCGGAACAGGACGGTGAGCACGGCGGCGACCAGGAGGTTGAGCACGAAGGCGGTCAGGCCGATGTAGCCGTTCTGGCCGATCAGCGGGATCAGCGTGGTGCTGCCGCCGAAGTGCTTGGTGGCGGGCGTGGCGATCCCGTACGCCTGCCAGGTGCCGTAGGCCATGCCGACCGCCCAGCCGGCCAGCAGCGCCCAGCGGTGGAACCACCGGGTGAACAGGCCCACGGCGACAGCCGGCAGGGTCTGCAGGATCCACAGGCCGCCCAGCAGCTGGAGGTTGATCGCGAACTGCTTGTCCATGCCGAGCACAAAGGCCAGCGCGCCGACCTTGACCAGCAGCGAGGCGATCTTGGCGACCTTGGTCTCCTGCTCGGGCGTGGCGTTCGGCTTCAGGAACTCCTTGTAGATGTTCCGGGTGAACAGGTTGGCCGCGGCGATCGACATGATCGCCGCCGGGACCAGCGCGCCGATGCCGATCGCCGCGAAGGCCACGCCGGTGAACCAGCCCGGGAACAGCTGGTCGAACAGCTGCGGCACCGCGAGCTGGGCGTTGTAGCCCTTGACGTCCTTGCCCACGCCGGCCGCGATCGCCATGAAGCCGAGCAGCGCCAGCAAGCCGAGCATCAGCGAGTAGGCGGGCAGGAGCGCCATGTTCCGGCGCACGGTCTTGCGCGACTTGGCGGCCAGCACGCCGGTGACGGTGTGCGGGTACATGAACAGCGCCATCGCGGAGCCGAGCGCCAGCGTGGCATACGCCCACTGGGCGTTCGGGCCGGTCACCATCGAGCCGGTCGGCTTGTGGGTGACGGGGCTGACCGTGCTGAACTTGGTCGCCGCCGCGTCGAAGATGTGCCCGTAGCCGCCCAGCTTCATCGGGAGGTAGACCACCGCGACGATGATCACGATGTACACCAGGGTGTCCTTGACGAAGGCGATCAGCGCCGGCGCCCGCAGACCCGAGGAGTAGGTGTACGCGGCGAGGACGGCGAAGGCGAGGAACAGCGGCAGGTCCTTCATGAACCAGTTCCCGCTGCCGCCGACCCCGAGCACGTCCAGCACCGCCTGGATGCCGACCAGTTGGAGCGCGATGTACGGCATGGTCGCCAGGATGCCGGTCACCGCCACCGCCAGCGACAGCGCCTTGGAGCCGTACCGCCCGCGCACGAAGTCCGCCGGGGTCACATAGCCGTGCACCCGGGCCACCGACCACAGCCGGGGCAGGAACAGGAACACGAGCGGGTACGCGATGATCGTGTACGGCACCGCGAAGAAGCCCGCCGCACCCGTGCCGTAGATCGCCGCCGGGACGGCTATGAAGGTGTACGCGGTGTACAGGTCACCGCCGAGCAGGAACCAGGTGACCCACGTCCCGAAGGAACGCCCGCCCAGGCCCCACTCGTGCAGGTGCAGCGCGTTGTCCGCCTTGCGCCAGCGCGCGGCGAGGAAGCCGAGCGCCGTCACCAGCAGGAAGAACAGCACGAACACCACGAGGGCCGGCACATTGACGTGATCGCTCATCACACATCACCGCCCCGGACAGCCTTGCGCTGCTTCTCGTCCCGCCCGAGCAGCAGGTACGCCGCACCGGTGAACACGGCCGACACCGGGATCCACAGAATCTGGTACCAGTAGAAGAACGGCATCCCGCCGAACGCCGGCGTCAGCTTGGCGTAGGAGGAGACCCACAGCACCGTGACCACCGGCACGGCCAGGGCCAGCCCGGCGAGCACCCGTTCCGGTGTCACCGGCGGCAGGCTGCGCGACACCTCTTCCCCGCTGGTTCGACGGACTTCCGTTGACATCTGTGCAGCCTCCGTGTTTCTGATCCGGCATCCGCTCGGTCGGGCTCTCCCGGCCGGCGCATGCCCACCCTTACGACGGTGCACCGGCTCGGGTTCAGGCAGTGGAGGAGCTCATTGCCCGGAGAGCCGTCCAGGCCGCCAACCGCGCCGACGCCCGCGCGGGACGACCACGACGAGGCCGGCGACCAGCAGGCTCACCCCGAGGGAGACCACGCCCCAACGGCGTTCCTGCCCACGACAGTTGATCGAACCCCTGGGTGACCTACCTCACATGCCGGAGTTGGGGCGCGGTTGAGGAATTCGCGGACCGGTTCCGTCAAATCGCCGGACGGCTGCCACCGCAACAGGCGGCCGACGGACTACCGAGGGAACGACATGATCCGAGCACGCGCAGCGGTACTCGCGGCAGCCCTGGCAGTGGGCGCGGCGGCAATGACGGGCTGTTCGCCGAGCGGAACGGCCGCGAAGCCCCAGCCGGCCGACAGCGCGACGGCGTCCAGCCCCGTCAACTACGTGCCGGGTACGGCGCAGGAGAACAACGCCCCCGCCGGCACTGGCGACTTCGCCGACGGCCCCGCGAACTCGCCGGCCGCGATGAAGTGGGTGCAGCTCAGCGCCGGGGCGGCGGGCGTGCTCAACCCGGTCGTCCACAACGCCGCCGGCTTCACGCTCTACCGGTTCGACAAGGACACCACGAAGCCGTCCAAGTCCAACTGCAACGACGCCTGCGCCACCACCTGGCCGCCGGTCCTCGTCCAGCCGGGCTCGCGGATCTTCCTGGACGGCGTGTCCCGGGCGGACATCGGCGTCGTCAAGCGGGACGACGGCGCCCTCCAGATCACGATCGGCGGCTGGCCGGTGTACCGCTTCAGCAAGGACACCGCGCCCGGCCAGGCCAACGGCCAAGGCGTGGGCGGCACTTGGTTCGCCGTGACGCCGGAGGGTGGCAAGGCCGGCCAGTCCCCGCAGGGTACGGACACCAACACCCAGCTGGACTACCAGAACGGCACTGCCAAGCAGCACGACGCGCCGCCGAACACCGGTGACATGTACAACGGGCCGCGCAACAGCCCCGAGGCGATGAAGTGGGTGCAGCTGACGGCCGGTTCGGCCGGTGGGCTCAGCCCGATCGTGCACGACGGCGCGGGCTTCACGCTGTACCGGTTCGACAAGGACACCACGAAGCCGTCCAAGTCCAACTGCAACGACGCCTGCGCCACCACTTGGCCGCCGATCCTGGTGCAGCCCGGTTCGCGGATCTTCGTCGACGGCGTGCCCACCTCGGAGATCGGAATCGTGGACCGCGCCGACGGAACCCGTCAGGTCACCATCGGGGGTTGGCCGGTCTATCGCTTCAGCAAGGACACCGCCGCAGGGCAGACCAACGGTGAAGGTGTCGGCGGTACCTGGTTCGCGGTCTCCCCGCACGGTGGGAAGGTCCTGCGCCCGACGGAGGGTACGGGCGCCACCTCCTCCGCCGCGCCGAGCGCCGGCGCCTCCGCGTCCGCCTCCTCGCCGGCGAGCGCAGCCTCCTCGCCGGCGAGCGCTCCCGCCGGTACGCCGAGCGCCGCCGCGCCGTCCAGCCCGGCTGCCTCCCCGGTGGCCCTCGGAAACGGCGTGGTCACCCTGGACAGCGGCCTCAACTTCACCGAGCCCGACGCCTCCGAGAACATCGCCGGCCCGGGCTGCAAGAACACCGGCCGCGGTGACCTGGCGCTGTCCCTGGACCTCAGCGGCGGCCCGGTCAAGATCTGGACCGGCCGCGACTGCACCGGCACCTCGGCCGTCGTGACCAGCAGCATCCCGGACCTTTCCAAGATCGGCTTCGACAAGAAGATCGCCTCGATCCGGTTCGGCGACTGAGGGAAAGCCGGGGCGCAAGGCCCCGAAGTCCCGACGCCCGCCGGTTCTCCTCGGAGAACCGGCGGGCGTCTTGCTGTGATTCGGACGCGCGGGAACCGGCGGACGTCCCGCCGCAGTTCGGGCCGGGCACCGGCCGTGAGAGGCCGTCCGTCGGGCATGAGCCGGGCGTTGAACGCCGACCGCTCGGCTCCCGGCCGGCCGTGGAGGTACCGACTGCCCGGCGCTGGTCCGGGCACGAAAACGCCGACCGCCCGGCGCGAGCCGGGCGGTCGGGTGGGGGTGGGGGAAGCTGATCAGGAGACGTTGATCACGATCTTCCCCTTGGCACGCTTCGAGGCGCTGTAGCGCAGCGCGTCCATGGTCTCGTCCAGGTCGTACGACCGGTCGAGGTACGGCCGTACGGCGCCGACGTCGACCAGGGCGGCGAGCTTCTCCAACTGCTCACCGCTCGGCCGCATGAAGAACGGCTCGACCCGGATGCCGTGGCGCGCGGCCATCTCCTGGGCCTTCGGGACGAACACGGTGGAGACGAGCACGCCGCCGCGCTTCAGCACGCCGTAGGAGCGCTCCTGCGTCTCGCCGCCGAGGGTGTCCAGCACCACGTCGAATTCGCCGTCGACCTCCTCGAACTTCCGCGTCCGGTAGTCGACGACCTGGTGAGCGCCGTGCTCGCGGGCCTGCTCCGCCGCGTCGGCGGAGACCGTGGTGGTGATCCGGGCACCCAGGTGCCGGGCCAGTTGGATGGCGATCGAGCCTACGCCGCCCGACCCCGCGTGGATCAGCACCTTCTGCCCGGCGCTCAGGCCGGCCCGCTCGACCAGGCCCTGCCAGGCCGTCAGCGCGACCAGCGGCAGCGACGCCGCCTCGTCGAAGTCGAGGCTCGCCGGCTTGAGCGCGACGAGGTCCTGCTCGACGGCCACGTAGTCGGCGAAGGCGCCGGAGGTGGTCGGGTGGACTCGGGAGTAGACCTCGTCGCCGATCTCGAACCGGGTCACCGCCTCGCCCGTCGCGACGACCACCCCGGCCGCATCGTTGCCGAGCACCAGCGGCATCGCGACCGGGTTCACGGCCTGCAGGGCCCCGGACGCGACGATGTGGTCGATCGGGTTCACGCTCGCGCGGCGGACGCCGATGAGCACCTCGGTGGCACCGACGGTCGGCTCGGGTCGCTCGCCGACTCGTACGACGTCGTCGATGGCTCCGTACGCCTCGATGTACGCTGCCCGCACGGTTGTCTCCTTCGGTTGGTAGTCCGTTCCGGCACACCTGTTACGAGGGCCGCGGCCGCCGCGTTCAGCGGATCAGCCCCGGAGTTCGGGGAACTGCTCGTCGCGCCACTCGTGTTCGTTCGTCGTCGTGTGCTGCTCGCGCTCGCGGAGCTCGACCCGGCGGATCTTGCCGGAGATGGTCTTGGGCAGCGGGTGGAACTCCACCCGGCGCACCCGCAGGTAGGGCGGGAGCTGCTCGCGGGCGTGCCGCAGGATCGCCAACGCGGTCTCCCGGGTGGGCTCCCAGCCGGGCGCGAGCGCGACGTACGCCTTCGGCACGGCCAGCCGCACCGGGTCGGGTGCGGGCACCACGGCGGCCTCGGCCACGGCCGGGTGCTCGATGAGGACGCTCTCCAGCTCGAACGGGGAGACCTTGTAGTCCGAGGCCTTGAACACGTCGTCGCTGCGGCCGATGTAGGTGATCCAGCCCTCGGCGTCGCGGACGGCGACATCGCCCGTACGGTAGAAGCCGCCGGCCGTCACCTCGGCATTGCGCTCGGGGTCGCCGAGGTAGCCGGTCATCAGGTTGACGGGAGTCCGGGAGAGGTCCAGGCAGAGCTCGCCCTCGTCAGCGGGCACACCGCTGACCGGGTCGACGAGTACCACGGGCACGCCTGGCAGCGGCCGGCCCATCGAGCCGGGCTTCACCCGGGCGCCGGGCGTGTTGCCGACCAGCAGGGTGGTCTCGGTCTGCCCGAAGCCGTCCCGGATGGTCAGCCCCCACGCCCGTTCGATCTGGGCGATCACCTCGGGGTTGAGCGGCTCGCCCGCAGCCACGAGTTCGCGCAGCGCGCCCGGGCCCGAGGAGAGGTCGGTCTGGATCAGCATCCGCCAGACGGTCGGCGGGGCGCAGAAGGTCGTGACCTCTGCCCGGCGCAGTTGCTCCACCAGCCGCGCGGCGTCGAACCGGGCGTAGTTGTAGACGAAGATCGTCGCCTCGGCGATCCACGGCGCGAAGAAGCAGCTCCAGGCGTGCTTCGCCCAGCCCGGGGAGCTGATGTTCAGGTGCACGTCGCCCGGACGCAGCCCTATCCAGTACATGGTCGTCAGATGCCCGACCGGGTAGGAGGTCTGGGTGTGCTCGACCATCTTCGGCCGACTCGTCGTACCCGAGGTGAAGTAGACCAGCAGCGGATCATCAGCCGAGGTCACCGCCTCGAACGGCTGCTGCCCGACGAGCTGGTACGCGTCGGCGAACGTCGCCCAGCCCGGCACCGGCGCGCCGACCACGACGCGGGTGTACGCGCCCGGCACCGCGTCGAACTTGGCGGTGTCGGCGGCATTGGCGATCACGTACCGGGCACCGCCGCGCTCGATCCGGTCCGCCAGGTCGACCGGCCCGAGCGCGCTGGTGGTCGGCATGATGACCGCGCCGAGCTTCATCACGGCGAGCATGGACTCCCACAGCTCGACCTGGTTGCCCAGCATCAGCAGCACCCGGTCGCCCTGACGTACGCCCTGACCGGCCAGCCAGTGGGCGACCTGGTCAGAGCGCCGGGCCAACTCGTCGAAGCTGTACTTCGCCTCGCCGCCGTCTTCCTCCACGATCCACAGCGCGGTCGCGTCGTTGCCCCGGGCGAGCACGTCGAACCAGTCGACCGCCCAGTTGAACCGCCCTTCGAGGGCGGGCCAGTGGAACTCCTCCAGCGCGGTCTCGTGGTCTCCCGTCATCTGCAACAGCACATCCCGCACTGCGCGGTAGCGCTCGGTGGCGGACTTCGTCGTCACGGCAATCGGCTCCTCAGGAGAGGGCAGCCGGGCCTCGGGAAGCCCGGCGCACGTCGGTCGTTCTCACGTGCGTGCGGTGGCCGCCCGACGAACGTACGGGCGAGCGCCGCTGCACACGCAGACTCTTGACGAGCCGGCACCGCCGCGGGTTCACCCACCGCTGCTCAGTCGCCCTCCTCCGTCGGCACGAGCGCCGTCCGCACCCGGACACTCCGGCGCCGGGTGATGTGCAGAGCCCGTCCGGCCGGCAGCTGCTGCGCCGAGCCGGTGCTCACCACGTCGTAGTCGTCCACCACGAGGAACGTCTCCACCAGGACGCACGCCCACCACGCGGCGCCGCCGTCCGGGCCGCCTGTACCGCCTCGTGACGGTCCCGGTGGAGATTGGACATACGATCGCCGACCGGGGTAACTGTGCCGTATGCGAAATCACGTCACGGATCCGATGAGCGGAAACCTCCCGGAGGATTTCACCAGCTTCGTCGGCCGTCGGCGTGAGCTCGACCAGGTCCGCCGGCTGCTGTCGTCCGCTCGGATCGTGACCCTGACCGGTGTCGGCGGGGTCGGCAAGACCCGGCTGGCGCTGCGGTCGGCGGCGGAGCTGCGGGCCGGGTTCCCGGACGGCGTGTGGGTGCTGGAACTGGCCGCGTTGGCCGAGCCGTGGCTGCTGGCCCAGGCCGTCGCCGACGTCTTCGGGCTGCCGCAGTCGGTGCGCGGACCGCTGCCGGCCCTGATCGACCACCTGAAGGACCGCCGGATCCTGCTCGTGCTGGACAACTGCGAGCACCTGCTGGAGGCGGCGGCCGCCTTCGTGCTGGAGCTGCTCCGGGCCTGCCCGCAGGCGCACGTCCTGGCGACCAGCCGGCACCTGCTCGGCTTCACCGGCGAGCACGTCCTGCCCGTACCTCCGCTGGCCTCGCCGCCGCTGGCGCAGCTGCCGGCGCCGGCCGAACTGGCCGAGTGGGAGGCCCCGAGCCTGTTCCTCGACCGGGCCCGCGCGGTGGACCCGGAGTTCACGCTGACCGAGCGGAACCGCACCACCGTCGCGCGGCTCTGCCTGCGGCTCGACGGTCTGCCGCTGGCCATCGAGCTCGCCGCCGCCCGGCTGCGGGTGCTGGACGTCGACCAGCTGCTGGAGCGCCTGGAGGACCGCTTCGCGCTGCTCAAGGGCGGCAACCGGGCCGGGCTGCCCCGGCAGCAGACCCTCGGCGCGCTGGTGGACTGGAGCTACCAGTTGTGCTCGGCGCAGGAGCAACTGCTGTGGTCCCGGCTGTCGGTGTTCGCCGGGAGCTTCGACCTGACCGCGGCGGCCGAGGTCTGCTCCGGCGACGGGATCGAACCGGACGAGGTGCTCGACCTGGTCGCGGCCCTGATCGACAAGTCGGTCCTGCTGACCGAGGGCTCCGGCCCGGGCGGTGGCCGGCGGTACCGGATGCTGGAGTCCATCCGGGAGTTCGGACGGGCCCGGCTGGCGGAGTCCGGCGGCGAATCGGCTCTGTTGCTCCGGTACCGGGACCACTACCGAGCGCTGGCAGCCCGGGCCACCGCCGAGTGGTTCGGCGCCGAGCAGCTGACCTGGGCGAACCGGCTGCGCGCGGAACACGCCAACCTGCGTGGCGCGCTGGAGGTGTGCGCGGTCGGGCCGGCCGGAGACGTCGCCGGGCTGGAACTGGCGGCGAACCTGTGGCCGTACTGGGTCTGCTGCGGCTTCCTGAGCGAGGGCCGCCAGTGGCTCGACCGGATGCTCGCGGCCGGTCCGGCCCGGACCACCGCCCGGGCCGGCGCGCTGTGGAGTTCGGGCTCGCTCGCCGTGCTGCAGGGCGACATCCCCACCGGGACGGCCCTGCTGACGGAGTGCGAGGACATGGCGGCCGAACTGGACGACCAGGAGCGGCTCGCCTGGGCCCGCCAGTACCGCGGGCTCGCGCTGATGTTCGGCGGCGGCGACCTCCGACAGGCGTCCGCGCTGATCGAGGACGCCGTGCGGCTGCACCGCGCGGCCGGCAACCTGCTGGGGCTCGGCAAGAGCCTCTACATGTGGTCCCCGGTGCTCTCCTTCCTCGGCGACGGCCAGCGGTCGGCGGCGGTGGCGCAGGAGAGCCGGGAGGTCGCGGAGGGGCAGGGTGAGCAGTGGTGCAGGTCCTACGCGCTCTACATGCTGAGCCTCGCGGCCTGGCGCGCGGGCGATCTGGGCTCGGCGAAGGCCCTGGCACTGCACAGCGTCCGGCTGCGGGCGCCGTTCCGCGACTCGCTGGGCCTGGCGATGGCGGTCGACATCCTCGGGTGGATCGCCGCGGCGGGCGGGAAGGCGGAGTTCGCCGCCCGGCTTCTGGGGTCGACCGAACCGATCTGGCAGTCCGTCGGCGCGCTGGAGTTCGGCTTCCAGGACATGGTGGCGTACTACGAGGAGGCGGTACGGCGTTCCCGCGCCCAGCTCGGCGAGCGGCTGTTCGCCGAGGCCTTCCACGCCGGCACCCGGCTGGACCAGGACGGGGCAGTCCAGCTCGCCCTGAGCGACACCGAGCCGCCGGTTCCCGCCGCCCGCACCTCGGGCAACGGCCTGAGCCCGCGCGAGCAGGAGGTCGCCGGGCTGGTCGCGCAGGGCCTCGGCAACCGGGAGATCGCCGAGCGCCTGGTGCTCTCGCAGCGCACGGTGGAGACCCACGTCAGCCGCATCATGACCAAGCTGGACCTCGGCTCGCGGGCCCAGGTCGCGGTCTGGGTGGTCCGGCGCGACGGCTGACGGACCGTGGTGGCTTCGGCGGCGCACACGTAGTCCGTCGGGTCCGGCCCGATTACGTGTTTCCCCGGATGCCGGCCGGGTGCCGCTCATCCGAGGATGAGGGCCGGGAGCAGCGTGGGCGGGTTCGGCCGGGCCGCGCCGAGGCTCCGCCGTACCGCTGAGGAGTTCCGTTTGGACGTCGTTCTCACCCCGCCGGGCATCGAGTCGGCGCGCCGCGAGGGCGTGGCACGCACGGCCTCGGTGTTGTTCGGCCGGGAGCGCGAAGCGGCCGACCTGCGCAAGCGGGTGGACCGGGCGCTGGCCGGTTCCGGTGGCGCGGTGCTCGTCACCGGTGAGGTCGGTGCCGGCGTGACCAGCCTGGTGTCGTCCGCTCTGGCCGAGCCGGCCCGGACGGGCGTGCCGGTCTGGCTCGGCGCGGCGGACGAGCTCGGGCGACGGTTGCCGCTGCTGCCCTTCCTGGAGTGCCGTACCGGGGACGGCCGCGCGCTCTACCGCTCCAGCCCCGACCTGGCCGAGCTGGCTCGTACCGCCGGTGGCGCGGTGTCGCTCGCCGCCACCAGCGGCCTGCTGCTGGAGGCGGTCGAGGAGCAGTGTGCCCGGGGCCCGCTGGCACTGGTGATCGACGACGCCCAGTGGCTGGACGACGCTTCCGTCGCGCTCTGGCGCCGGCTGGCCCGCGCGGCCGAGGACCTGCCGCTGCTGCTGGTGGCCGGGGTACGGCACAGGCTGTGGTCCCGGCCGGTCGAGTCGCTGGTCGTGGCCGCCCGACTGGCCGGCGACGTGATCGAGCTGGGGCCGTTGCCGTCGGAGGCCGTCCTGGCGCTGGCCGGCCATCGGCTGGGCGCGGCGGCCGGCGAGAGCCTGACCACGCTGCTGGCGCAGGCCGGCGGCAACCCCGGCTACCTGCTGGAGCTCCTCGACGTGCTGGACCGCCAGGGCGGGCTGCGCCGTGGCGCAGCGGCGGTGGAGCTGGCCGAGGGCGGGGCGGTGCCGGCCTTCACCGAGCTGGCCGAGCTGCGGCTGGCCGAGCTGTCGCCGGGGGCAGCCATGGCCGTGCGGGAGGCGGCGCTGCTCGGGCGGCGAGCCCGGATGGCGGATCTCGCGGCGGTCACCGGGCAGTCCACGACCGAGCTGGTGGGCGCGGTGCGGGAGGCCGTGTCGGCGGGGCTGCTGGCCGAGTCCGAGGACGGTCTGACCTTCCGGCACCCGATGCTGTGGCGCGGTATCCGGGAGAGTGTTCCGGACGTGCTGCGCTGGTCGATGCACGTGGACACGGCGCGCCGGCTCGCCGGGTCCGGTGCCGAGCCGGTGCGGGTCGCCGAACAGCTGGAACAGGCCGGGCCGGTGCTGGACGGCTGGGCGGTCGGCTGGGTTCGGCAGCACGCCTCCGTCCTGGTCGAGCAGGCCCCCGAGCTCGCCGTGCCGGTGCTGCGCGCGGCGGCCGGGGACGGGCAGCTGGACGACCGGGCCAAGGTGCTGCAGGCCGCGCTCGCCCGGGCGATGCTCCGCGCCCGGAGGTACGACCAGGCGCTGGAACTGGCCCGGAACATCGTCGCCTCGACGGCTGACCCGGTGCTCACGGCCGAGGTGGCGTGGGACCTCGCCCGCAGCCTGCACCTGGTCGGCGGCCACACCGAGGCCGGCCGGCTGTGCGAGGAGCAGCTGACCAGGGACGGCGTGCCGCCTGCGTTGCGGGCCCGGCTGGCCGCCTGCCTGGTCTACTCGCTCATGGTGCTCGGCGAGCCCGTCGAGCACCGGCTCGCCGCCGCCGAGGCCACCGCCGACGCCCTGGTGCGCGCGTCCGGCGACCCGTGGGCCTCGGGCGGGCTGATGCTGTGCCGGGCCGTCGCCGCGCGGGCGGCGGGCGACGACGAGCGGGCGCTCGCGCTGCTGTCGCAGGCCGACGACGTGCTGTCCGGCCCTGAGGACGGCCGGCCGGAGCTGCGCGCGGTGGTGCTCTCCGAACTCGCCGACCTGCTGGGCGAGTCGGACAAGCGGGTACAGTCGGACGCCGCACAGGCCCGGGCCAATGCGTCGGCCACGCGGTCGCGCACCCACAACTCCCGGTGGACGGCGGTCGCCGGATTCGCGCTGCACCTGCGCAACGGCGCCTGGGACCTCGCCGGGGGCGAACTCGCCGAACTGTGCCGCCCTGACGAGCCGCAGCCCATGCTGAGCGCGCACTGTGCCTACGCCGTCCAGCAGGCGGTGTGCGCGCAGCCGGAGGGCGCGTCGGCGCAGCTGCGGCTGGCGCAGCAGGTGGCGGGGGCCCGGGCCGTCGGGCGTAGCGCGACGCTGCTGCGGGCCGCCGAGGCGATCGCGGCCGAACGGGCGGGGGACTCCGCCCGCGCCCTGCGAGCTTTGGAGGGGGAACTGACCGCCGAACGCGCTCCGGGAGCGGCGTACCGCCTGGTCTGGTGTCCCCGGGCGGTGCGCTACGCGCTGGACTGCGACCACCTCGAACTTGCCGAGCGGTTCGTCGGCTTCGCCCGGGAGTCGGCGACCGCGCAGCCGCTCCCGCACCGGGTGTGGGTGCTGGCCTGGTGCGAGGCGCTGGTCGCGGCGGACGACGCGCGGCTGTGTGCGGTGGCCGAGTACTTCCGGTCGGCCGGGCGGCGCACGCAGCTGGCCTGGGTGCTGGAGGACCTGGCCGCGCTCCGGGCGGCCACCGGGCAGACCGCGTCGGCCCGCATGACCCTCGCCGAGGCGCTCCAGCTGTACCGGGACCTGGGCGCTCTGGCGGAGGCCCGCCGGGCCGAGCAGCGGTTGCGCGCGGCGGGTGTCGAGGCGGTGCCCCGGCGCCGGACGGGCCGTGGGCGCGCGGCGGCCGGCTGGGAGGCGCTGACTCCGACCGAGCTGACGGTGGCCCACCTGGCGGGCCGCGGCCTGTCCAATCCGCAGATCGCGGAACGGCTGGGCATCTCCGCGCGGACGGTGCAGACCCACGTCTCCGGCATCCTGGGCAAGCTCGGTGCCACCTCGCGGGTCGCCATCGCCCAGGCACTCGTGCGCCGGGAGGAGTCCCCGACCGGCGGGTGAGGTGCCCGGCTACCACTCGGCCGGGTCTGCCGGGATGTGGTGCGGGATCTCGACCCGGGAGCGCAGCCCGAGTTTGGTGAGGATCCGCGAGACGTGGGTCTGCACCGTGCGCCGCGGCAGGTTGAGTTCCGCCGCGATGCCGGGGTTGGACATCGCCTGTGCGGCCATCCGGGCGATCCGCTGCTCGGTGGCGGTCAGCGACTCCCAGCCCCACTCGCGCCGGGCGCTCGGAGCGTCCGCCCCGTACGGGACCCCGAGCCGGCGGCACTCGGCGGCGGCCCGGGCCGCCGCGTCCTCGGCCTGCCGGTGGTCGCCGGACGCGGTGAAGGCGCGCGCCGCGTCCTGCAGGGTCTGGGCGTGCTCCAGCGGGCGCTCGGTGCGCTGGTAGTACGCGGCCACGTCCAGCAGCGCGACGGCGTCGCCCGCGAGCAGGGCCTCGCAGTGCGCGGCGGCCTGCTGCCAGTAGACGATCGCAGCGTGCTCGGCCTCCGCACGGCAGACCTCGGCGGCGTGGGCGGCGGCGGCACGGTCTCCTGCGGCCAGCGCGAAGCGGACCAGGTACGGCAGCCAGTGGAAGCGCATCCCCTGCTGGCGGATCCGCTCCGGGTCCAGGCACTCCAGCAGGGCTGTGGTCGCCCGGCTCCGATCGCCCGCCCGGTCCGCCGCCACCGCGTTGGCCAGCGCCAGCAACTGCCGGGTGTCGAAGTCGAACTCACCGGTCGGCCGGTCGGCGCAGAGGTCCAGGTGGCGCCGCAGCGCCGCGTCGTCGCCCCGGTGGGCCGCGATCGCGGCCAGCATCGCGTGCACCTCGAAGAGCAGCCAGTGCTCGGCCGTGTCCTGGTCGACGAGATGGTCGATCTCCGCCGTCGCCTCGTCCCAACGGCCCTGCTGGAAGCGGAGCTTCGCCAGGTCGACCGTGGTGGTGAGCGGGGTGACCCCGCCGCTGTGCTCGGTCGTCCGCCGCAGCGAGTCGACGGTGTCCTCGATGTCCGCGGTGCGGTCCAGGGTGCGCAGCGCGCGGAGCCGTCCCGACAGCGCGATGACCAGCGTGTAGCGCTCCGACGGATCCCGGCGCAGCGCGTCGATGGCGTCCTCGATCCGTTGCAGCGCGAGGTGCGGGTCCACCGACTCCGCGAAGAACGCGCTGAACCAGTTGGCCAGGCCGACCGCGAACCAGGCCTCGCAGGACCGGCCGAGTTCGATCGCCCGGTCGAGGTGGTGCTGCGCCGCCTCGGGCCGTCCCAGGTGGTGCTCGATCGGTCCGCGCTGGGCGTGCAGCGTGGCGAGCCACCTCGGCGGGATGTCACCGCGCGAGAGAGCCTGCTCGATGACGTCGACCGACTCCACGAGGCGCCCCGCAATGTGCAGTTGGATCGCCAGGTGGAAGCTGGCCTCGCCGACCGTCGCGGGGTCGGCGTCGGACGCCAGCAGCTGCCGGCAGAGCACCGGCACCTGCTCAAGCCGGTGGACCCGATGCAGGGCGTTCACCACCGCCAGGTACAGCCGGCCGTCCGGAGCCGCCGGGTCGAGCAGCGGCGAAAGCAGCTCGACGGCGATGGCGGGAGCCCGGTTGACCAGCGCCTCACTGTGCTCGTGCAGCCAGGTGCGCGACCAACTGCCTCGCGGTGCCCAGGAGTCCGACAAGGCGGCGGCCTTGGTCAGCTGCCGCAGCACGCGGTCCAGCGGGGCGTCCGCGGCTTCCAGCCGCTCGGCGGCCCTGGTGTGCAGCGACGCCCTGAGCGCGAGCGGGATGTCCTCGTACAGCCGCTCCTGGAGCAGCGGGTTGCGGAAGGCGGTCGTGCTGCCGTGGAGGCCGATCAGGCCGAGCGCCTGTGCGCCGGTGAACCTCGGCGCCAGCTCCCGGGCCGAGCCGTCCAGGACGGCCAGCGCCTCCTGGGTGCCGAACTCCGGTCCGAGCACGCTGAGGGTCTGCAGGAACTCGCGGTCCTCGGGGCCGAGATGGCTGATGCGGTTGCGGACCGCTCCGGCCAGCGTGGCACCGACCAGCTCGGTGGCGAGGTCGACCGCTCGGCTGCCGTCCGCGGCGGGCCGCAGGAGGCCCTCGCGTCCGACGTGGCCGAGGAACTCGACGGCACACAGCGGGCTGCCACCCGTGCCCGTCAGCAGCTGGGTCAGCCTGGGGCCGGGGGGTGCGCCGAGGTGGTGCTCGGCGAGCGCGGTCAACGCGGCGGTGTCCAGCGGGCCGAGGCGCAACAGCGGGCCTTGGCGCCGGGTGCGGCCGCGGCGCAGGGCGTCGACGGCGGCGCCGACCGCCCGGCTGCGCACCGCCCCGACCAGCAGCAGCGGCAGTTGGTCGGCCTGCCGGGCGAGCCGCTGCCACCAGATGGCGGTGGCGTCGTCCACCCACTGGAGGTCGTCGATGAAGAGCAGCACCGGGCGTTCTTCGCAGGCCGTCTCGACCAGGCCCAGCAGACGCTCGATCAGGGCCGGGATGGCGTCCTGGTTCGCCCCCGCGCCGGTGCGCAGCAACTGGCGGATCTCCGCGCGGGCGGCGTCCTCGCCACGGCGGTGGACGCCCAGCGCGTCGAGCACGGGCAGCAACGGGAACTCGCCGGCGGCCTCGTCGCAACAGCCGCGCACGAGGGTGAAGCCGGCCGCGAGCGCGTCCGCCTCCAGTGCCTGGACGAGGGTGGTCTTGCCGCTCCCGGGCTCGCCCTCGATCAGCACGGCCTCGCCGTACCCCCGCCGGGCCTGCGGCAGCAGCTCCGTGAGCCGGGCCAGCTCCGTGTCACGTCCGAACAGCGGCACCGAGGGGGATTCCGTCATGGTCTTCCGCATGCTGGCCGCTGCCCTGCCCTGTCTGTTCGCCCTTGACCTGAAAAGAGAGCCGTTCAACCGATTGTCAGACTCACGCGGGGATGGTACTGGACACCGGCCGGACGTCCGCCTGCCGCCGACCGGTGGCGCGAGCGAAGTGGCGAGACCGTGACGGGGATCACGCTGAACCGGACGTCCGGCCCGTCCGTAAGGTGAGAGGACGTCGAGTGGGAGGCGGCCCGGCCGAGCGCTCCCACCGCTGCCCCGGAAGATTGTCAGGCTGATGAAGCATGCTCAGGAGCGGCTGGTGCGCGAGCTGTACGCGCGGCACGCCGCTGCGGCCTATCCGCAGGCCCTCGCACTCGCGGACGGTGACCGGGAGCGGGCCGGTTCGCTGCTCCGGGCTGCCCTGATGGGCGCTCTGCGCCGCCCGGCCGCTGCGCCCGGTGCCGACATCGGCGGCCGGCTGGCCGACGAGCTGCGTCGGCGGTCCGCCGCCCGCCCGCGGTTCGGGCTGCTGCGAAGGCGCCGCGGTGCCCCGGCCGAGCCCGAGCCCGCTCGGCCGCCCGTCGGGCCGCCGGTCATCGCGGACACGCTGGCCGGACTGCCGTCCGAGCACCGGGACGCCCTGGTCGAGACCTTCCTCAGGGGCCGGACCGTGCAGCAGGCCGCGGAGGCCCTCGGCGTTCCGCCCCAAGCGGTGAAGTCCCGTCTGTACTACGGGTTGCACCGCCTTGTCCTCGCGATCGAAGAGCAGGAGTCGGCCCGGTGAACCGGAGTCCCGCCTGCGCCGACCTGGGCGCCTACGTACTCGGCGGACTGGACGGGCCGGAGACCGACCGGTTCGAGGAGCACCTGCTCGGCTGCGAGCAGTGCCTGAGCGAGATCGGATCCTTCCAGTCGGTGCGCGACCTGTTGCTCCCGCTCGTCGGACAGCCGCTGGAGCCCGCCGTCGCCGGCGAGAGCCGCATGCCGGTCGCAGGCCCGCCGGGTGACGACCTGCTGCACGAGCTGCTGCGGGACGTCGCCCGGGAGCGGCACCGCGCGACCTGGCGGACCGTGGCGGCGCTGACCGCTGCCGCCGCGCTGCTGGTCGCGCTGCCCTTCGTCGCGCTGTGGTCCGGCTCCGGTCGGCCGGTGGCCGGCGGCCCGGTCACTTCGATGCCCAGCCCGGCCGCGATGCTGATGATGACCGGTGAACAGCACACCGCCACCGAGGCGGTGACCGGCGTCACGGGGACGGTCGGCCTGGAGGACAAGGCCTGGGGCACCCATGTCGCGCTCCAGCTGAGCGGCGTCGACGGGCCGCTGGTCTGCTCGCTGGTGGCGGTGTCCAGGAGCGGCGAGCGGGAGCCGGTGACCAACTGGTCGGTGCCGTCGCCCGGGTACGGCGTCGCGGGTCACCCCGATCCGCTGGTCGTCCACGGCGGCACCTCGCTGACCCGGCCGCAGCTCGACCACTTCGAGGTCCGCGCCGCGGACGGCCGCCGGCTGGTGTCGGTACCCGTCTGAACCCGCTCCGCCCCTGACGAAGGGGACGGCCCGGTCCACTGGACCGGGCCGTTCTCGCGTTTTCGACCACCGTCCGCGGCGCGGCGGCGCCGCCCGCTGAACGGAACTGTCACGGAACCCCGCCAACTGGCACATCGTCGCAGGTCAGCGCGGTAACGAAGGCCTGATCGCGGCCCGGCCGCCGGAGCACCGGGACGAGCGGGCGACCGTTCGACCCGCGAAATCCGACGTTCGTCGCGCACGCCGGCGCCCCGGACGTGCCGTCACCCCGGCGAAACGGCGCGGACCGCGCGCTTGCGGAGCCAGTTGGCGGATGTGCGCGATCGGGGCGGCCGGGAGGCTCGGTATGCCTCGCCAGAGAGAGCAGGCATCACCGCACCAGAGGACCCTCATGACCCAGCTCGCCCGTCAGCCTCAGGCCGCTCCCGCGACCGGGCCGCGGATGACCGACGCCGAATTCCACGCCCTGCTGACCACGCACCAGCCGGCCGTGTACAGCTACATCGTCAAGCGCACCTTCGGCGACGCCCAGCTGGCGGAGGACCTCACCCAGGAGGCCTTCGTCCGGGCCTGGCGCCACCCGGAGATCCTCACCACGGACCACGGCACGCCGCTTCCGTGGCTCTACCGGGTGGCCCGGAACCTGCTCATCGACCACCTGCGGGCCCGCGGCAGCCGGCCGACCGAGGTGGGTGCGCCGGCCTTCTCCGTCTTCGCGGAGAAGGCCGCGCTCGGCGACGAGATCGACCGGCTGCTGAACAACTGGTCGGTCCGCCAGGCCCTGGCGTCGCTCAGCGAAGCGCACCGGACCGTACTCACCGAGCTGTACTTCAACCACCGCTCGCTCGCCGAGACCGCGCAGCTGCTCGGGGTTCCCGAAGGAACCGTCAAGTCCCGATGCTTCTACGCCATCCGCGCGCTGCGCCTGGCGATCCAGGAGCACGGCCTGCCGCTGTAGCGCCGCTCTTCCCGGACGGGTACGCGAATTCGGCGAAGAAATTCCGAACGGAATTGAGACCCGCCGCCATTCGGTCCGTAAGGAGGGATGCGGGCGACGACGAAGACCGCCCCGCACCTCCCACTACCTGTCAGCCAGGAAGGCCACCATGCCCACGTTCAGCCGTACCGCCCTGCTCGCCGTCGCCGGCGTCGCCGCCCTGACTCTGGTCGCCGCCTGCGGGTCCGACGGCACCTCGGGGACCGCTTCGCCCTCCTCCGCCGCGGCCTCCGGCGGCCCGGCGCTCGTGGCGGCCGGCTCGAACACGCTCGGACCGATCGTCACCGACGCCGACGGCAACACGCTCTACCGGTTCGACAAGGACACCGCCAATCCCTCCGCCTCGAACTGCACCGGTACCTGTGCCACCACCTGGCCGCCGGCGCCCGCCGCGGAGCACATCCGGGCACAGGGCGTCGACAGCGCGCTGATCGGCTCCGTGACCCGGACCGACGGCACCAAGCAGCTCACCCTGGGCGGCTGGCCGCTCTACCGCTACGCCTCGGACGCCAAGCCCGGCGACACCAAGGGCCAGGGCGTCGGCGGCACCTGGTTCGCGAGCACGCCCACCGGCAAGAAGGCCCCCGCAGCCACACCCGCCGCCAGCGCCGTCCAGAGCGGCAGCGGCTACGGCTACTGAGCAGCCCCGGGAGCGGCGCGCCGTCTGACCGGCCGCCGTGCCCTCCGCTGTCCAAGCCTCCTCTCGAAAGGGTGAGTTCCATGTCCGGTGCCCCAACGCACGCCGGGCTCTGGCCGGCGGACCGGGCCGGCGAGGACCCGATGGCCGACGCCGCCTGCCGGTACGTAGACCCGGAGCTGTTCTTCCCGGACAACCGCGGCGGCGGCGGACCCCCTGCCGAAGCCCGGGTGACCAGGGCCAAGCAGATCTGCCGGGCCTGCCCGGTCCGCCGCAGGTGCCTGCGTCAGGCGGTCCGGGACCGCGAACTGTACGGCGTGTGGGGCGGCCTCACCGGACAGGAGCGCCGCGGGCTGCTCAAGCAGGTGCAGAACTTCCGCGGCCTGCCCGCCGGGGTGCCGGCCCGGCTTCAGCACGGCGAGCCGGTGCGGGTCCGGGGCCAGGACCGGCCCGCCGTCGCGGCCACCTTGGTCAGGGCCGGCTGGAGCGAGCAGCGGATCTGTCGCGCTCTCGGCATCGATCCGTCAGAACTGCGGGCCGTGCTGCGGGTCGCCCGGCGGGTGCTGTGGGTGATCGACCTGGTGGGCACCGACCAGCCGCCCGCCCTCCCCGAGGGCCGCCGCCGGCCAGCGGACCCCACCGCCCACTGGCGCCGGCCTCCGGGCGGACTGCCGCACGCCGCCTGATGGGAGCTACCGAGTCGGAGAGACTCGGTGCCGTAGCCGCCGGCAGGTGAGCACTCTCGCGGCCGGAGCCGTTCGAGCGCTGAAGTACCTGACCAGGGGAGGAAGAGTTGCTGCTGATCTGAGGAGATCGACCCCGCGGTGACCGGCGATTCGTCGCGGTGAACCAGTGTCTGCACACGTCCGTAAGACGGCGGGTGCAGGAAATCCCTGCCCGGGCAGAGCAGTAAAGGCCGACCGTGAAGACCCTTGCCACCCCGACCAGCCGGGACACCGCCGACTGTGGGCTCTTCGGCCCGTCCTCGGTGACCTGGCACCTGCACGCCGATCCCGCGATGTGGGCCGGTGGGATCAGCGCACTCCACCTGCAGGCGCTGCATCCCCTCGCGGCTCTCGGCATCGTCCAGAACTCCTCGTTCGAGACGGACCCCTTCGGCCGGCTCTTCGGCACCGGCTCCTTCATCGTCGCCACCACCTGGGGCACCCGTGCCCGGGCGGAACAGGCCGGCGCCCGGGTGCGGGCCGTGCACGAGCGGCTGCGCATCCACGATCCGCGCAGCGGCGCGGTGCACCGGCTTGACGACCCGGACCTCCTGCTGTGGGTCCACTGCGCGCTGGTCAGGTCCAACCTGCACGCCGTCCAACGAGGCGGCCTGCCGCTGCGCGCCCAGCAAGCGGACGACTACGTCCGCGAACAGCGGCGCATCGCGGCACTGGTAGGGCTCGCCCCCGGCGATGCCCCCGGGTCGGTCGCCGACCTGGAGGACTACCTGGCGGGCATGCGGCCCGTGCTGACCGCCTCCGCCGAGGCACTGGACATCCACCGCTTCATCTCCCGCCCACCACTGCACGGGCCGCACCGCGCGCTGCGCCCCATCTGGAGCGCGGCCTCCCGCCTCGGCTACTCGCTCATGCCCTCGTGGGCCCACGACCTCTACGGCCGGCCCGGTCGGCCCGCGACGGTGGCGACCGGGCTGCTGCGCGCCGCCCGGGCCACGGCCCTGCTGGTCCCGTGGCGCACCCGGCTCGGCTTCCCCACCCGCGATCTGCACCAGGCCGTCGAACGACTGGGACGGACGGCCCTGCCCTCCCGCCGCCGACTGCGTGGGCGCACCACGCCTACGGCGACTGATCGCAGCCAGTGAGGCCCGGTTCAGCGTCGGCGCAGTGATCTTCGTCGCGGCTTCCCTCTGAACATCGGCCCGGCCGGGGCCGTCATCCAGGCTGAGCGACGCACACAGCGCGTCCCGGATCACGAGGAGATCTTCATGACGGACTTCTGACAACAGTCGGGCTCTCACCCTGTCTTGGTGGTCAGTCACCGGTGCCGGTGGCCCTGCCCCGGGCGTACCGGTCGCGCATCGGCCAGTTGCGACCGATGCGCATGCTTCACAGCCGCCGCACCGCCACCACGGCGGCCCCGTACACGTAGAAAACGGAAAAAGGTTG
The DNA here is from genome assembly GCF_042794375.1 of Kitasatospora sp. NPDC056531. Taxonomy (NCBI): domain Bacteria; kingdom Bacillati; phylum Actinomycetota; class Actinomycetes; order Kitasatosporales; family Streptomycetaceae; genus Kitasatospora; species Kitasatospora sp. NPDC056531. The sequence goes on from NZ_JBHTTU010000006.1 coordinate 159,034, forward strand.
CACGCGACCGTACGCGCCATGGTCAGCACAGTTCCGCCAGACCGGGGTCCCGACTCCCCGGCCGACCCGCGGCGCCGCCTCCTGCTCGAACTCGGTGCAGGCCTGTTGAGCGGCGGCCTGCCCGTCCACGATGTGGAGGAGGAGCTGCGCAGGCTCGGACGGACGCTGGGAGCGCCCGATGTGCGGGTCGCCGCCCTGACCACCGGGCTGTTCGTCGCGCTGAGCGCGGACGACGCAACCGCGTTCGAGCCCGTCGGCCCCGCACTGCGGTTCGAGCAGACGGCCGACCTCCTCGACGTGGTGCACCGGCTGCGCGCAGGCGGACTCGAAGGACACCGGGCGCTGCGCGACCTGGACGCGATCCGCCGGGCACCGGCGCGCTGGCCCGCCTGGGTCGCGGACCTCGGGATGGTGCCGGTCGGGGTGGGGCTCTGTCTCTACCTGCAACCGGTGGCGTCGAACGTCCTCGCCGCCGCGATCGGCTCGCTGCTCGTGGCGGGCCTCACCATGACGGCTCGCCGGCTGCCGCTGCTGCGGCCACTACTGCCGGTCACCGCCGGCTTCCTCGTCTCCGTTCTCGTGCTGGGAGCAGCCCGGTTCGCACTGCTGGACGGTCCGCTGCGCACGATCGTCGCCACCCTGGCGGTCCTGCTGCCGGGCGCTCTTCTGGTGACCGGACTGTCGGAGATCGCTGCGGGTGCGGCCAGCGCCGGAACGGCCAGGCTGGTGTCCGGCTCCGTGCAACTGGCGCTCTTCCTCACCGGCGTGGTGGCCGCCGCCACCGTCACCGGCGTTCCCGTCTCCGCGCTGGCCGACACCCAGGTGGCCACACCCAGTTGGTGGGTGATCTGCCTGGGACTGGCGCTCGCCGTGGCCGGGCTCGTGATCAACGTCAACACGCCGCCGCCGGCCATCCCGTGGATCGTCGCGGTGATCGCGGTGGCGGCCGCCGTCCAGGTGACGGTGGGCTCCGCCAACGGCGCGGCAGTGGGCGGCCTGGCCGGCGCGGTCGCCGCCGCGGCTGCGGCCACCGTCGCGCATTGGCTATGGGGCGGCTCATCCTGGCAGGTGCTGTACCTTCCCGCGTTCTGGGTCGTGGTGCCCGGCTCCTTCGGCCTGCTCAACACCGCACAGATCGAGGTCGGCAACGGGGCACACGCCGTGCTCGCAGCCGTGTCCGCCATGTTCGGGGTCTCCATCGGCACGCTGATCGGCTCGGTTGTCAGCCGGATTCCCCGGCCCACAGCCGCTCCGCCGCGGCCGCGGCCCTGACCACGCTGACAGCCGCGATGCCACCGGCTTCACACGAGTGGCGCAGTCGGCGAACGCCACGGCCCGCCACCCGACCGCTCGCACGGTTGCCCCAGCACCCGGGCCTCGGTAGCCATCAGCAGACGCTGCTGGCGCTCATCCAGGTGTGGGAACAACACAGCGAATTTCAGGGCGAGTTGGCTACTGATCGACTCAGAGATGCGCATACCACATCAACGAGCCGCCGAGCGGGAAGCAACACGTTGGTTCTCTGCGAGCCCTAACGGCTTGGGGAGCGATACAGGCGGGTCCTCGGCCGTGAGGTGAAGGCGGCCGTGTCATGCTGCTGTTCCTCCAGCACGCCACCCGGTGACAGACGCGGCCCGAAAACTCCCTGGACCGTCCGACCCGTCTCGGCCATGATCCTCACGTGACCACCTACCTCGAGTCCGAGCGCCTGACCCTCCGTCCCTTCGCCGCCGCCGACTCGGACCTGCTGATCGAGCTGGACAGCGACCCGGCGGTGATGCGCTACCTGACCGGCGGCGCTCCAACCCCGCCAGAGGAGGTCCGCGACCTCGCCATCCCCAGCATCCTCGCCGGCTACGAGCGCTGGAATCATGACCTCGGCCTGTTCGCCGCGCACGAGAAGGACGGCGGCGCGTTCGTCGGCTGGTTCTGCCTGCGTCCGCTGCGCAGCGGCCCGCGTGAGGAGGCCGAACTCGGCTATCGCCTGCGCCAGGTGGCCTGGGGCCGGGGCTACGCCACCGAAGTCTCGCAGGCGCTGCTAGCGAAGGGGTTCGCCGAGCTCGGCATCCGTATGGTCTGGGCCGAGACGATGACCGTGAACCGCCCTTCGCGTAACGTCATGGAGAAGCTCGGGATGACGCTCGCGGAGAACATCCCCACGCCGGACGACATGATGGCGGTCGAGGGTTCCGAGCACGGGGGTGTGCGGTACGAGATCACGAAGGAGCAGTGGGAGCGGCGGCAGGCATAGGCGGCGCGAGGCGCGGCGCCCGTGGATGTGAAGTCATCGGCCCGCGCGGCCTTGTCTCGTCCTCTAAGTTCGAAGACCCCCGTTCCTGCCGACGCAGCATCGCCGATCCCGCCTGCCCTTGACCAGCTCCGCCGACAGCCCGCGTTTTCGGACTTGCCTGATGTCCCGTGCCAGCGGAGGTTAAGCGTGTGTCATCGAACCTGAGCGAAGGCCGTCACCGGCCGAGCGGCAGGTGCAGGTCGAGGATCATGTCGAGTGCCCGCACGCCGTCCGCTCCGGTGAAGGAGCCGACCGTCTGGAAGCCCTGCTTCTCGTAGTAACGAATGGCGCGTGAGTTGTCGGCGAGAACGCCGCCCAACAGGATGATTCTCTTCTTACCAAAGCGCCGTGCGACGTCCGCGATGAGCGGGAAGACCTGCGTTCCCACCCCCTTCCCCTGATAGTCGTCAGCCAAGGTCGGGCCGAAGCGACAGTCCGTGGCCGCCAGCCGGATGCCGGCCCTGCGATAGCGGGCGATATCCGCAGAGTGGAGATCGAGGCTGAATTCCAGAAGACCGACGATCCTGCCGGACGGCACTTCGTCAAGCACCAGTCTGAGCTTGTCGTAACGGGCAATCGCGTCACACAGTTCACGGGCAGCAGCGAGGTCGTACCCGTTGAACGTACTCAGCCGCCTCGATTCGGCAGACAGCCCCTCAAGGAAGGCTGCCAGATGATGCGCGTCAGTGTGCGTGAGCGGCCGGAAGACGACCTCCGAACCGCCATTCAGGTCCAGGCGCCGCGTCAGGACAAGCGGGTCACCGGCGACCGCCGTCAAGGTGAGCATCTCAGCGACCCCCTCTCGAACTTCGGTGACACGAACCTACTGATCGCCAACCTTGGAGACAACGTTCAACCTGCGCTGCCGCAGGACACCTGATCGCAAAACGGACATCACGCGATTATTGTCCGTTCTCACCGAAGCCAGTCGCCGTCTCATCTAACCCAGTCGATGCAGTCCGGGCCAGGCATGCGGCCACCCGCCTGGAGTGCCTACAGTTGCGCCTGAACCCGAGCAAGTGGCCGTGTCAGTTTCTGAGGGAGTCGTTTCGTCGTGACCTCGGGAGCCGTCTCTCGGGGAGCGGCGTGATCAATGTCAGTGACCCCTTTGATGCCGCTCGTGTGCTGCGGGCCCCCGCTTGAGCATGATGAGCACCGGAACATCCCGTCGAGCGGGCGCGTCGCCGAGGCCGACACGGCCTGCGCCGACCTCGCGATTCACGTGCTCGGGAACAGGGGGCCACCCGCCATGAGGCCGCCGTCGACAAGGAGGATGTGCCCGGTGACGTAGCTCGCCTTGTCGGAACCCAGGTACTGGACGGCCTCGGCGATCTCCTCCGGGGCACCCGCCCGGTGCATGGGCAGCACCGAATCGACCGCAGCACGCGCCGTGTCGTCGCCGGTGAACCGGTCGTACATGGCGGTCCGGGTGTAGCCGGGCGCGACCGCGTTGACCCGGATACCGTGAGCGACGCCTTCGAGCGCGGCCGACTTGGTGATGCCGACGACGGCGTGCTTGCTCCCGACGTACAAGGCCGCCCCGGGGTAGCCCATCAGGCCGAGGGTGGAGCTGACGTTGACGATGCTGCCGCCGCCCTGTTCCCTCATGACCCGGAACTCGTGCTTCAGACAGAGCAGTGTTCCCTTGACGTTGGTGTCGAAGGTGGCCTGGTAGGCCTCATCGGTCACTTCGGTGACAGGGCCGGGTGTTCCCTCGGTGCCGGCGTTGTTGAAGGCGACATCGATCCGCCCGAACCGCGCGACCGCGCGATCGACGAGGTCCTTCACATCGGCGTCGAAGCGGACGTCGGCACGCACGAACTCGGCCGGGGCGCCGAGGTCGGAGAGTTCCCTGGCGAGCAGCTCACCCACGTCCTCGTGGCGGCCGGAGACCACGAGGTTCGCGCCTTGACGGGCGTAAGCGAAGGCGGTGGCGCGGCCGATGCCGGTGAGCGCGCCCGTGATGAGGACGACGGGATCAGACACGTCGAGGGTCCTTCCTGCAACCACCCAGGTGGACGATGGGTAAGCGGTTCGGAACCCCCACGACACTGGGTTCCTCTTCGGGCTGGGGCGTATTCGCCGGTACGCCCACAAGGAAGGTGTCTCAGCCGGACGACAGCCGCCTCGGACCCGACCGTCGCATCCATCGAACGGCGGCACTCGACGACCCGTATGGCCCAGGGACGGCGACCAGGACAGACGACCTGAGAGCGGTCGAGCGGGCGGGAGGCTGCGGCCCAAGCCCGGACGCGCCGCCTACAGCCGCCGCAAAGCCATCGTCGAACCCATCTTCGGTCAGATCATGACCTGCCAGACGGGCCGCCAACTCCTCCTGCGTGGCGAGGACGGCGCCCGGGGCGAGCGGCGACTGCCGGCCGCCTGCCACAACTTCCGCAAGGCATTCCGACACGCCGGAACCACCGGACTCGCCGCGCCGGCCAACTGATCGGCCAGCCAGCGCGGCCCCCGACGCGCTCCACCCCGGGCCCCGGACCCACCCGCCAGCCCCGCAGCCGCCAATCAGGCGACCGGACGGCCGATCCCGCCGACCGCCGAGTGCGCATTCGGCCAACCAGTTGCCCGTTACTGACACACGCTCCTAGCGACTCGAGGCAGACGAACATCACGCACTGTCCGTGACAGGAGGGCTTCCCACCGCGATCGAGGTGCCATGACCACGCCGCAGGGACTTCCTATACTGCCTGTATGACCGGTCAGAGGCGGTCCGCACCGCAAGCCCGGAAGCGGATCGTGCCGTCCGACTACGTGAACCTCATGCCGTTCGCGATCATCCTGCTGACGGCTCTACTGGACCTGACCACTCCACTGGATCTGCAGTTCGACCGACTCCTGTCGGCCGCACCCGCGCTGGCCGCCTGCGCGTGGTCGGTCAGGGGGACCCTTGCCATCGGGCTGCTCAGCTTGGTGACGAATGTCGGCCTGGCTGCCGCCCAGGGGCTGCTCGAACGCCCCGGGCACTTCTTCACCGTGGGGGCGATAGCGGCGGTCACGCTGGCTGCCGCCGTCGCCAGCGGCGCCCGTCAGAAGCGGGAACGCACCCTCGCCGACGTCCGCTCGGTGGCCGAGACCGCCCAGCGGGTGCTGCTGCGCCCCGTCCCGCACCGCCTCGGCCAGGTCAGCATCGACACCTTCTACATGGCCGCCGCAGCGGAAGCCCAGATCGGCGGCGACCTGTACGAGGCAGTGCGCACGCCCCACGGTGTACGGCTGCTCATCGGTGACGTACGCGGCAAGGGCCTGCACGCCGTGGAGGCGGCCGCGGTCATGCTCGGCGCCTTCCGAGAGGCCGCGCACGACGAACCCGACCTCCCCCACCTGGCACGACGGGTGGAGACCAGCATGAGTCGCGCCGCGGCCCAGATGCCGGGCGGCGACGTCGCGGAGCGTTTCGTCACCGCCGTGTTCGTCGAGGTCCCCGACGACGAGCCCACCGTCCGGCTCGTCAACTGCGGGCATCCGCCACCGCTGCTCCTCCACGACGGACAGGTATGCGAGCTGGAACCGTCCGCCCCTTCACCCCCCATCAACCTGGGGATGCTCGTGGACGACGACTACCACGTGGACGTGGCCCCCTTCACCGCCGGGGACCAACTGATTCTCTACACCGACGGCGTGACCGAGACCCGCGACTCCAGTGGGAGCTTCTACCCACTCACCGAACGTGTCCGCCCCTGGATCGCGGCCGCTCCCGGCGAGCTCCTCGACCGACTCCGCCAGGACCTCATCGTCTACAGTGACGGCGCCCTGCACGACGACATCGCAGCGCTCGCCGCACGACGCCTCCCGGAGGCGGCCGGAACGGCGGAGCACGTCGGTGGTCACGTGACGGTTCGGCCGATGGCGTGACGGGCGCACGGGGGTGACGCCCACCAGGGTCACCCGCCCCGGGACGCAGGTTCTGACGCAACGCACTGCCGAACAAGGCGATCGCGGCTGCCGCCGGCCGCGACGGAATCCGCGGTCGCGACACCGTGACCACGCAACCGCAGCGGTCCTCCGCTCTGAGGAGAGCGAGCCGTGCGCGGCGTAGGCTATCGCGACTCACTGTGGTCACAGGTGCAGCTGAGCTGGGGCTCAGTAGGCGATTCAATGAGTGTCGGGGTGCCATTCGACGAGCAGGATGGTGGCGTCGTCACCGAGGTCGCCACCCTGGTGTTCGAGGATCGCGTGGATGAGCAGCCGCAGCACCTCGGAAGGCTGCTGGCCGGCCGCTGAGGAACGGATGATGAAGTCCGTGAACCGGTCCCCGCCGAACGCCTCGCCGTCCTCGCCACAGGCTTCGGTGACGCCGTCGGTGTAGAGGAGCACCCGGTCGCCGGGTTCCAGCGTCGTCTCGTGCACCTCACGGTGGCTGGGCGCGAGCCGGAACGGCAGGCCCATCGGCGGCTGAGGGGGGCTTTCCAGGGCGTGCTCCAGCACGCGTTCGTTGCGGATCAGCAGGGGCGGCGGGTGACCGCAGTTGCACCACTGCAGCACGCCGGTGTCCACGTCCAGCCGGCACAGCACGCCGCTGCAGGACTGTTCGGGGAGCCACTCGGCGAGCGCCTGGTCCACCGCCTCGATCATGTCCGGCAGGTCGGCGCCGGAGCGGCGGGCGTTGCGGCAGCCGGCCATCACCATCGCGGTGGTCAGCCCCGAAGAGAGGTCGTGGCCCGTCGCGTCGAAGATGCTGGCGTGCAGGATGTTCCTGGTCACCGAGTGGTCGAAGGCGTCGCCGCCGAGCGCGTAGGCGGGTTCCAGCACGACGGTGGAGATCACGCCGGCGCGGCCGACGCTGTGCGGTGGCAGGAAGGCGCGCAGCATCTCGGTGGGCAGCGTCAAGCGCTGCGTGCGGGAACGGGCAACGAGCCAGTCGCTGTAGGTGCGCTTGGAGGCGACCACCATGGCCAGGACCCCAGCCAGCATCCGGCAGCGGCGCAGCCGCGTCCCGTCCAGGACGCCGGCCCGCACGCCCAGCACGCCGAGCCGCTCCGCGCCGTCCACCATCGGCAGCCACGCCGTCACGCCGTCCAGGGACTCGTGGACGCGCAGCGACAGTGTGCGGTAGGCCCAGCCCCCTCACTGGAGTCCACCAGCAGCCGGTCGGTCTGTTCGTCGAGGGGGATGAGCAGATGCTGGCGGAGGTCGGCGACGTAGACCGTGGCACTGTCCAGGCCGAGTGCCCGGGCGGCACGGTTCGCCAGTGCGGGCAGACGGTGGGGGGCGATCGCGTTGGCCTCGGCGAGCAGCTGTTCCAGCAGCCGCTCGTCCGCCCCCGTGGCGGCCGCCCGGTCGTCCTCGTCGGCCATGACACCACCTCCGCCTTCTCAGTCTTGCACCCATCCGTCCGGGTCTCATTCCGGCCGGGGAGCGGCGGCGATTAGCGGTGGACGATCGCGACCGACGTGCTGGCCGATCCGGGCTGGCTGGGCCGGCTCGATCTGTCCTTCGTCGACGCGTCGTGGCAACGGCAGGTGCAGGGCAGCTGGTGACGACGGCTGCCCGGCGGGAGGAGTCCGCGTCGCGTGTCAGGCGCCGAAGTCGGCGAGGATCCCGCCCCACAGCGTGACCCGCGCGGCCAGGGCGCGGCGGACCGTGTCGGCGCACTGGGCCCAGCGCTCCTGGTCGTCACCACAGGTCGATCAGCATCTGCATCGCCTTCGGTGTGCTGCTCGCCGTCCACCTCGATGTGCCGCGCGAGGTAGTCCTCTTCGGCCGGCGGCCCCTTCGGACAGGACGCCTTCACCATCGACTGGGACCGCGAGCGGGTCACCTGCCCGAACGGGGCCGTCAGCACCCAGTGGCACCACCGAAACTCACAGCACGGCGCGCCCGTCATTCGGGTCGGCTTCAGCCCGGCCGACTGCCGCCCTTGCCCCCACCTGCGCGACTGCGTCGACTCACCCACGGCCCAGCGCCGTGAGCTCACCCTCCGGCAGCGCGACGAACACGAAGCCGTCCACAAGGCCTGGGCCGAGCAGCAGACCGACGCCTGGAAAGAGCGCTACAAGATGCGTGCCGGGGTCGAGGGCGCCATCTCCCTGGGTGTCCAGCGCTGCGGCCTACGCAGATCCCGCTGGCGGGGCCTCGCGAAGACCGGCCTCCAGCACCAGCTCACCGGCCGCCATCAACCTCGCCCGCATCGACCTCCACCTCACCGAAACCCCCCGGGCCCGCACCCGCACCAGCCACTTCACAGCACTTCGCCCCGCCGACCAACCGGTCGGCGGGGCGAAGTGATCAAGGCCCGCATTAACCAACAGCGTCCGGGCACGTGCGCGGTGCGGGCCCCTCGCTGCCAGGCGGGTGCCATGGCAGAAGAATTACAGCGGGCGAATGTTCTCGGCCTGCGGGCCCTTCTGGCCCTGCGTGACGTCGAACTCGACCTTCGGGCCCTCGAGCAGCTCACGGAAGCCGTTGACGTTGATGTTCGAGGGACGGCCAGGCCGAGCGCAGCGACCACCGAGATCACTACCAGGACCGTGAACCCGACGGTCTGCCCGGCCCACACCTGCCAGGGCTTGGGCGAAGGCGTTCCGGACGCGCGGCCGGCCAGGAACAGCACCGACAGCACGATCACGTCATCGACGTTGGTCCCAGCGAACAGACCTGCCGCCGTCACGATCGTCTTGACCAGCTCGCCCCCGACGCGAACCTACCGGCCTCGTCCCGACCGCGTCACGGCCCTGAGGAGGATCCGAACGACCGGGCGGCCGGCTCCTCTTCCACGTCGTTGCCGCCCTGACCAAGTTCATCCGCGAGCTGATCGCCTCCGGCACCCGCGACGGCGAACCGCAGTGCTGGCCAGTGCTCGGCGAAGAAGATCTCCTTGACCTCGCGCACCGCATAGTGGACGAGGCCCCGGCCAGCGGGTCGGCCCACCAGAAGCCGAAAGGAAGTGTTCAGGACCAGGCCGGCCAGGACGGCGGCGGCCAGCAGGCCGTCGATCAGCGTGACCCGGCCCTCGGTCTTCAGGACCGGGTTGTCCAGGGCCGTGCCGGTGCGGGCCTTGCCTGCGGCGAGCGTGAACATCACCGCGACCGCCGGCCGGCTCGCGGGCCAGCGTGACGTGGGACGCGTCACCGCCGAGGGCGCCGATCTCGGCGCGCACCCAGCGCATCGCCGCCTGTTGGTCGGCCAGTCCGAAGGTTCCGGAACCCGGCAGGCCGCTGTGGGCGAGGACCGGTGGGGCGGTTGCCGCTGACAGATCCGCGACCTGTTCACCGGTCAGGCAGCGCTCCACGATCGCCTGTCGTCAGCCCCGTCGCGTCCGCACGTGTGCGGACTTTCATTGGGCGACAAGTCCACAAGTGATCGGATTTGATCGCAACAGCTCCCACAGGGCAGGCTCGGTGTCGCACAGTGGCGGATCCGCCACGGTCCGGCACGGAGGGAGCCGCATGTCCGGGACCGAGAACAGCAAACCGACTGCACATGTCGTTGTCGGGTACACCCCGCAGGACGGTTTCGTCGCCGTCCAACTCAATCCGCCCCCAGCGGAATACGTGTGGCACGACCGGCGGGCCGAGCACCACCGGGAACGGTTCGGGCCGGGTAATGGCTACCAGCAGTGGCTCGCCGTCGACGCCGCCACCGGTGCCGTTTGGTTCGGGGACACCGACTGGCGAACCCAGGACGAGGGCGCCGCCCCCTGGCTTCCGGGGCACCGCCGGGCCGCGGCCGGCGATGGCGCTCTGCCTTCCCCGGCCGTGTTCGCGCTCCTGCTCACCCACCGCACTGTCGACGAGCAGGGCGCCGATACCTGGCGCTTCTTCAGCGCCGAGGAGCTCTACACACTGGTCCGACGGATCCTGCCCATGGTCCAGCGGGTGATCGGCTCGCTGCATCGTGTGGGCCCGGCCGGGGATCTGGAGTGGTCCGCCGAGGCTGCCACGGCCTGGACCGATCTCGAACAGGCCTGCCTCTACACGCTCGATGCGACGGGCACGGTGGCCTGGTCCGAACCCCGCATGAGCCCGGTTCCCGGATGGCGGGTCGAAGTGGCGGACTTCCTCGCCCGGAATCCGGAGCTGTGCGATCCGGCTTGGGCGACGGCTACCGACGCCGAGCTGGACGCCTACGCCACTTACGAACCCGATTCCGGGTACGGCGGCGTTCCGGGACGGATGTGCACTCCGGCGGGCGTCCAGATCGAGGAGGGCTACACCTTCTACGGTCACCGTGCGGCTCTGTACGCCTACCGCGCGGCCGCTTGCGGCGACCGCGCCCCGGTCGAAGCCGGGCTCTGGCTGCGGACCAGCGATGCCGGACGGAGCAGTTGGGAGGGCGCGAAGGTCGTGGGAGCGAGTCTCGCCGACGCCCCTGACTGCGTGTTGGACCACCTCGCCGAGACGTTCCGCAGCGCTGCGGCCGACGACGGTGTGGTCCTCACCGGCCTGGCGGCCTACCTGCGGCAACAGCGGGCCGAGGAAAGGGAGGCGGTCGACGACACGCTTGCCGCCACCGGGGAGGAGCTGAAGCGCTTGGAGGAGTTGCTCAAGGAGGTCCGCCTGGTCCGGAACACCGTCCTGACCCGGGTCCTCAGCTGGACCGACGGGCGGGACGACGAGGTGATCGCCCGTCTCGCGGCGATGTCCCCCGTCGCCGTGGCCGAGTGGCGGGAGCGGCTCACCGCCGACCGGAGTGTCCGACCGGAGGGGTGAGAGGCTGCCCGGAGGGCCGGCCCGCAGGCGGGCCTGCGACGTTCGGGTCCGAACTCGTCGAGGCGTTGCCCCCGCCTCATGAGAGGGCGGCCAGCGCCTGCGCGGCGAGCATCCGTTCCAGGGCCAGGAGCGCGCGCGGGGCGTGCCGGGTGTCGATGCGGACCGTGTAGATGAAGCGCGTCAGCTCCGGGTCGGCGAGGGGGCGCGCCACGACCTGGGTGCTACCCGGGGGGAGGGCCAGCCGCGGCATGACGGCGACACACAGGCCGGCGGCCACGAAGCCGAGCACGGTGTTGAAGTCGTCGCCGTCGTATTCCAGGCGGGCCTGGAAGCCCGGTGTCTTGGCCATCTGAGCGAGCAGTTCCAGGCGCAACGCGGCCTCCGGAGCCGCTATCCAGGTCTCGGCCGCGAGGCCGGCCAGGTCGATGACGTCCCGGTGGGCGAGGTGGTGGTCGGCCGGGACCACCGCCACGACCGGGTCCCGTGCGACCAGCGTTCGGCGCAGCCCCCGGGGCGGTGGCATCGGGATGAAGTCGTAGTCGTAGCTGAGGGCCAGGTCCATGTCTCCCCGCTTGAGCCGGCCGTAGCCGACTTCGGGCTCCACTTGGGAGAGGCTGACCTGCACATCCGGATAGGTCGCGTGAAGCTCTGCCAGCGCCTGCGGGACGATGCCGGCGGCGGCGGAGGCGAAGGCGCCGAGCCTGATCCGTCCGGCAGTGCCCGCACGCATGGCGTCGAGTTCCACGGACGCCGCCGCCAGTGCGCTTCGGACGCGCTGTTCGGCGTCGAGGAGGACCATGCCGGCCGGGGTGGCGCGCACGGGGCGGCGCTCGATCAGGATGAGGCCGGCGCGGCGTTCGAGTTCGGCGATCTGTTGCGAGACGGCGGGCGCGCTGTAGCCCAGCTCGCGTGCGGCGGCGTTGAAGGAGCGGTGGCGGACCACGGCTTCGAGGGTGGCGAGCAACCGGGGGTCGAGTTTCTGCACGGAGTTAAGGCTCACTTATCTGTCGCGAAGATGTCTTTTCTTGTGCTTAAGCATGAACGGCAGCAGGATTCTTGCTCGCGGCCCGGATGCGCAAGCCTCCGCGCCCGGGTCCGCGACCCAACCACCTCCCTCGTCGGCCGCGTTCGTGCGTCCGCGGGGCCGTGCACCCCCTCTTCCGCAGTCTCCTGACCCCGCGTCCGTCGGGCGGGTGGGCTGCGGAGGAGACGGCCGTCGACGATCGACTCCCGCCCCTGAAAGGAAGTGGTATGCCCAAGCCGCTCATCGGACTGACCACCTACCTCGCCGACGCTCAGTGGGGGGAGTGGGAGCTGCCCGCCGCGCTGCTGCCCGCGGCGTACATCAGCTGTCTCCAGGCGGCGGGCGGCCGCGTGGTCCTGCTGCCGCCGGACGCGCCGGAAGCCGCGGCCGATGTCGTCGCGCGCCTGGACGCGATCGTCCTGACCGGCGGCGAGGACGTGGATCCCGCGCTGTACGGGGCGCGGCCGCATCCGTGCACGGGACCGCCGGTGCACGAGCGCGACCGGTGGGAGTGGGCCGTACTGGCCGAGGCTCTCGCGCGTGACATGCCGGTGCTGGGAGTGTGTCGCGGAATGCAGTTGATGAACGTGCACGCAGGCGGAACCCTGATCCAGCACCTCCCCGAAACGGTGGGTCACCACGGGCACAACCTGCACGGCGGCCACTTCTCCCCCCATGCCGTCACCACGGTGCCGGGGACGCGGATCGGCGCACTCCTTCCGGGGACCCGCCAGGTCGCCACGCACCATCATCAGGCGGTGGACTCCCTCGGGACCGGCTTGATCGTGGGCGCCCGCACGGCGGACGGCACCATCGAGGCGGTCGAGAGCACCCGGCACCGCTTCGCGGTCGGCGTGCAGTGGCACCCCGAAATGGCTTTCGATTCGGCCGTGGTGCACGCCCTGGTGGCCGCCGCCAGGTCGGCCCCGAACCCCGCTCCGGGTCGCATCGCCGAGAGCAAGGTGCGCATCCGGCGGAGTACACCGGAGGTCACTCCGTCGACCCCGATGTCTTGACACCACTGTGCTCCGACCCCCAGGATCACCCCGTGAACCTGTCAGACAGCCAGACAGGTGGTCCGATCCCACGGCGCGTCAGCGCGATGGAAGCGGTGTTCGGCCACCTGCGCAGCGCCATCGAGCGCGGTCAGTACGCCGTGGGGGACAAGCTCCCCTCGGAAGCAGAGCTGTGCCGGACCCTGGAGGTCAGCCGGCCCGTGCTGCGGGAGGCACTCCGCGCCCTGCAGGCCATGGGCCTGACGGTCTCGAAGACCGGCAAGGGCACCTTCGTCGTGGCGAACACGGTCGAAGACCCCACCTTCGGCGACTACGCGGCCAGCGACCTGCTGGAGGTGCGCCGGCACGTCGAGATCCCGGTCGCCGGATACGCGGCGCTGCGCCGGACCCCGGAGGACCTGGACCACCTGGCCCACCTGCTCGACCGGATGGAGCGGGAGACCGACACCACCGCATGGGTCGCGCTGGACACCGTCTTCCACCTGGCGGTGGCCGAGGCTTCCCGCAATCCGGTCTTCCGCCGGGTGATCGAGGAGATCCGTGACGCACTGGCGCGTCAGTCGACCTTCCTCAACGAACTCGGCGGTCGGCGTGAGCAGTCCAACTGCGAGCACCGGGCGATCGTCGAGGCCCTGATCGACGGTTCCGAGCCCGACGCCGTCGAGGCGATGTCCCACCACCTCCACCGCGTGGAGGCCACCCTCACCGACATCGTGCGCCCCCAGCGCGCGGACACCTCAAGAGAAGGCAGAGCCGAGGCGTGAGCGAGCAGTTCCTCAAAGACGAGAAGCGCCCCACGACCCGTCACGTCGACGCCGGCGACACCGGCTACAGCAAGTCCCTGAAAGCCCGGCACGTCAACATGATCGCCATCGGCGGTGCCATCGGCACCGGGCTGTTCCTCGGCGCGGGCGGACGGCTCGCCGACGCCGGGCCCTCCCTGTTCGTCGCGTACGCCGTCTGCGGCGTCTTCGCGTTCCTCGTCGTGCGAGCGCTCGGCGAACTCGTCCTGTACCGCCCGTCCTCCGGCGCCTTCGTCTCGTACGCCCGGGAGTTCCTCGGGGAGAAGGGCGCCTACACCGCCGGCTGGATGTACTTCCTCAACTGGGCGACCACCGGCATCGCCGACATCACCGCCGTCGCCACGTACACCCACTACTGGCACCTGTTCTCGGACGTCCCGCAATGGGTGATCGCTCTCATAGCCCTGGCCGTGGTCCTCACCGTGAACCTCATCTCGGTGCGGATCTTCGGCGAACTGGAGTTCTGGTTCGCCATCGTCAAGGTCAGCGCCCTGGTCGTCTTCATGGGCATCGGGATCTTCCTGCTCGTCACCCAGCACCCGGTCGACGGCGCCGTCCCCGGCCCGTCCCTGATCACCGACAACGGCGGGATCTTCCCCAACGGGCTGCTGCCGATGCTGCTGATCATCCAGGGCGTCGTCTTCGCCTACGCCTCCGTCGAACTGGTCGGCGTGACGGCCGGGGAGACCGAGAACCCCGAGAAGATCATGCCTAAGGCGATCAACTCGATCATGTGGCGCGTGGGCGTGTTCTACGTCGGCTCGGTCGTGCTGCTGTCGATGCTGATGCCGTGGAACAAGTACACCTCAGGCCAGAGTCCCTTCGTGACGGTGCTCTCCCACATCGGTGTCCCGGCGGCGGGCAGCGTGATGAACCTGGTCGTCCTCACCGCGGCCATGTCCTCACTCAACTCCGGCCTCTACTCCACCGGCCGCATCCTGCGCTCCATGGCCGTCAACGGATCGGCCCCGCGTTTCACCGCGCGAATGAGCCGCACCCAGGTGCCCTACGGCGGCATCCTGCTCACCAGCGGCATGTGTGTCCTCGGTGTCGGCCTCAACTTCGTGGTCCCCGCCGACGCGTTCGAGATCGTGCTCAACCTCGCGGCCATCGGCATCATCGCCACCTGGGGCATGATCATGGTCTGCCATCTCCTGTTCTGGCGGAAGACCACGGCCGGCGAACTGACCCGCCCCGACTACCGCCTGCCCGGCTCGCCCTGGACCGAACTCGTGACGCTGGCCTTCCTCGCCGCCGTCCTGGTCCTCATGTACGCCGACGGCGGCGCCGGACGCACCACCGTGCTGTGCGTACCGCTCATCGCCGCCGTGCTCGTCGCCGGCTGGTACGCGATCCGCGGCCGCCTGGCGCGCGACGCGACCACGGGCCACGATCCTTCCTGATCTACCGTCAAAAGGCGTCGGCCTCACGGCACTTCGTGAGACCGGCGCCACCCGTAGCGACCCATCATCGAACGAGGCAGTGATGCTCAGCAGTTCCCTCGCGGACGCGCCCCCGATCCGTGAGCCCATCCACGCGCCCGTCGCCCACGTCACCCGGGGCGGCGTGGTCGAGAGCACCCACTACGGTTCCGTCGTCGTCCTCGGTGGCGACGGCAAGCTCCGGTTCCATCTCGGCGACATCGAGGCAGCCTGTTACCCGCGATCGGCCCTCAAGCCCGTCCAGGCCGTCGCCATGGTCCGGGCGGGACTGCCGCTCGACGGCGAACTGCTCGCCCTCGCTATGGGCAGCCATTCCGGCGAGGAACGCCACCTCGCCGGAGCCCGGCGGATCCTGTTGCTCGCCGGCCTCACCGAGGACGACCTGCGCAACGTCCCCGACCTGCCGTATGACCAGGCCGTCCGCGACACCTGGATCCGGGAGGACCGCCCGCCCTCCCGGCTCGCCCAGAACTGCTCCGGCAAGCACGCCGCGATGCTGTACCTGTGCCGGCTCAACGGGTGGCCGCCGCAGGACTACGACGCCCCCGAGCACCCGCTCCAACGGATGATCGCGGAAGCCGTGGAGGACCTCACCGGCCAGCGCATCGCGCACGCCACCGTGGACGGCTGCGGCACCCCCCTGTTCGCCGTCTCCCTGCACGGCCTGGCCCGCGCCGCCGCGCGCATCGCCACCGGCGCACCCGGGACCCCTGAATTCCGGGTGGCGGACGCGCTGCGCAGCCACCCGGAGATGGCCTCCGGCGCCGGACGGGACGTGGCCGAGCTGATGCGCGCGGTGCCTGGGCTGATCGCCAAGGACGGCTTCGAAGGCGTCCACGTCGCCGCACTGCCGGACGGCCGCGCCGTCGCCGTGAAGATCGCCGACGGCGCGAACCGGGCGCGCGTTCCCGTGATGGCGGCCGCGCTGGCCCTCGCGGGAGTCGACGCACGGCTGCTCACCGGGTTCGCGGGGGAGCCAGCGACCGGCGGCGGTCGGCGCGTCGGCGGCGTCCGGCCGGTGGCGGCGCTGGACCCGTCGGTCCTGCTCGCTCCCGCGTGACCCGACCCACCACTCCCGGCACTCACCGCGCTGGCGCGAACGGGCGCCGGCAGGCGCACGATCCGCTCGAACGAGCCGTACCGGAAATTCGATCGCTGGGCCGTGCGCTTGTCCGCGCTGTGCTCGGCGCTGACGGCGAGGACAGCGTCATCGACGGTGACCGCGATCTCCTGCGGCTCCAGACCGGGAAGCTCGGCGTGCAACACGTAGGTGCCATCCGCCAGGTCCTCCTCGATCGCGATCGGGTGGCGGTCGTACGTGCCCCAGCGCAGCGGGGTGGTGGGGATGCCTCCTCCATTCGCTCGACCGGGTCGGGCAGCCGGGTGTTCGGGAGCAGCGTCATCGACTGAGCCATCACGGCCTCCCTTCTCCACGGCGGAATCCGTGTTCCGCCTATTCGCGTGTGCTTCGTAACGGCCCGGGAAACGGGCAGGCCGCACGGAGGCGTGGACGAATGTCCTATGCCGAGTCGGTGCGATCGGACACGGAGGAGCCGGCGCTCTGCCGGTCAGGGGCGGGCGGCTGTTCGACCGCCACCTGGGCCGGGCGCAGCAGGACCTCGCCGAGCCGATAGCCGGTGCGCAGGATCTGGGTGCAGGTGGGGCGGTCGACCCGGTCCGATTCGGTCGAGGTGACGGCCTCGTGGAGGGTGGGGTCGAAGGGTTCGCCCTCGGTGCCGAACTGCTGCACCCCGAGCGCGGCCAGTTGTTCCTCAAGGCTCCTGGCGACGGTGTCGAAGGCCGCCGCGGTGTCCTCGTGGGCTCGGGCGCGGTCGATGGTGTCGAGGATCGGCAGGAGCGAGCGGAGCACCTCGGCCACCGCACTGGCGTGGATGGCGAGGCGTTCGCGCTGGACGCGCCGGCGGAAGTTGTCGTACTCGGCCTTCACCCGCTGCAGGTCCTGAGTCCGCTCGGCCAGCGCGGCGCGCAGCGACTCACCGTCGGCTCCCGCAGGAACTTGGCCGGGCGAGGGCTCGGCGCCGCCACCGAGCAGGGCGCTGGCGGGGCTGCCGGCGCCCTGCTGGTCGCTGGGCTTGGCGGGCCGTTCCTCAGCGCCGGGCCGAAGTTGCAGGGTGTCCGGGTCGATGCGCCGCTTGTCGCGGATGACCACAGGCGAACGCTGCTCTTCGGTTTTCTTCCTCGGCCTGGATGGGGTGGTCATGCGGCGCCTCGCTTGTGCTCGTCCTCGTCCACGATCTCGGCGTCCACGACCTCCTCTCCTTCCTCGCCCTGGGTGCCGGTTGCGCCGCCACCTGGTGCACCGGGGGCGGTCTGGGCGTAGAGGGCCTGGCCCAGTTTCTGGCTGACCTGGGCGACCTTGTCGCTCGCTGCGCGGATCGCGGCGGTGTCCTCGCCCTTGAGCTTGTCCTTCAGCTCCGCCAGGGCCGTCTCCACCTCGTTCTTCACGTCGGCCGGGACCTTGTCCTGGTTGTCCTGAAGGAACTTCTCGGTGCTGTAGGCGAGTTGCTCGCCCTGGTTTCGGGTCTCGGCGGCCTCCTTCCGACGGCGGTCCTCCTCCGCGTGCTGCTCGGCTTCCCGGATCATGCGGTCGATGTCGTCCTTCGGCAGGGCGGAGCCGCCGGTGACGGTCATCTTCTGCTCCTTGCCGGTGCCGAGGTCCTTCGCGGCCACGTGCATGATGCCGTTGGCGTCGATGTCGAAGGTGACCTCGATCTGCGGCATCCCGCGCGGGGCGGGCGCGATGCCGGTCAGCTCGAACATGCCGAGCTTCTTGTTGTACGCGGCGATCTCCCGCTCGCCCTGGTAGACCTGCACGGTCACCGAGGGCTGGTTGTCCTCGGCCGTGGTGAAGACCTCCGAGCGCCGGGTGGGGATGGTCGTGTTGCGCTCGATCAGCTTGGTCATGATGCCGCCCTTGGTCTCGATGCCCAGGGACAGCGGGGTGACGTCGAGCAGCAGGACGTCCTTGACCTCGCCCTTGAGCACGCCGGCCTGCAGGGCGGCACCGATGGCGACGACCTCGTCCGGGTTGACGCCCTTGTGCGGGTCTTTGCCGGTGAGCTTCTTCACCAGGTCGGTGACGGCCGGCATACGGGTGGAGCCGCCGACCAGGATGACGTGGTCGACGTCCTTCACCTCGATCTTGGCGTCCTTGACGGCCTGGTGGAACGGGCCCTCGCAGCGCTCCAGCAGATCGGCGGTGAGCTGCTGGAACTGGGCGCGGGTGAGCTTCTCGTCCAGGTGGAGAGCGCCTTCGGCGGAGGCCGTGATGTAGGGCAGGTTGATCGTCGTCTCCGTGGCCGCCGACAGCTCGATCTTCGCCTTCTCCGCGGCCTCCCGGAGCCGCTGGGCTGCCATCTTGTCCTTGGACAGGTCGATGCCGTAGCCGTTCTTGAACTGCTTGACCAGGTGGTCGACGATCCGCTGGTCCCAGTCGTCACCGCCCAGGTGGGTGTCACCGGAGGTGGCCTTCACCTCCACCACGCCCTCGCCGATCTCCAGCAGCGACACGTCGAACGTGCCGCCGCCGAGGTCGAAAACCAGCACCGTCTGGTCGTTCTCCTTGTCCAAGCCGTACGCCAGGGCAGCCGAGGTCGGCTCGTTGATGATCCGCGCCACCTTCAGGCCCGCGATCTCACCCGCCTCCTTGGTAGCCGTGCGTTGGGAATCGTTGAAGTACGCGGGCACGGTGATCACCGCGTCCGTCACGTCCTCACCCAGATAGGACTCGGCGTCGCGCTTCAGCTTCTGCAGCACCCGCGCCGAGATCTCCTGCGCGGTGTAGCGCTTGCCGTTCACGTCCCCTTTCTCCGGGAACCGCCAGCCGCTCTCGCCCATGTGCCGCTTCACCGAGCGGGCCGTGCGGTCCACATTGGTCACGGCCTGCCGCTTGGCGACCTCGCCGACCAGCACCTCGCCGCCCTTGCCGAAAGCCACCACCGACGGGGTGGTCCGGGCGCCCTCGGCGTTGGCGATGACGGCCGGCTCGCCGCCCTCCAGCACGCAGACCACCGAGTTCGTCGTTCCCAGGTCGATACCGACTGCGCGTGACATTGCCGGGCCTCCTCTCCTGCTATCCCTCCCGTCTTGCCTCAGCGGGAGGAATGAAACTTGAGCCTCATGGACTCAAGGATAAGTCGATGGCTGCGGCTGGAGGAAATCTGTAACGTGGAAGTGAGGTTTCAGCGAGCGGCGAGGTGAGGTCGCGGTGGTGGAGCTGCCCATTGATGACGCGGATGCCGCGCTGTACACGGTGGGGCAGGTCGCCGCGATGCTGCACGTCCAGGTGGCGTTCCTGCGGCGACTGGACGAGCTGGGCGCGGTCGTGCCGACCCGTTCGGCGGGCGGCCAGCGCCGCTACTCACGCCGGGAGATCAACCGTGTCGCGGCCCTGGTGAAACTGATCAGCGAGGGACTGACCCTGGAAGGCGCGCGCCGGGTACTCGATCTCCAGGCCCGGGTGGAGGAGCTGGAGGCCGACCTGGACCGGGCCCGCGGCCAGTGACGTCCGGCGCCCGCCGCCTGGAATCCCCGGGCCGGGCGGGGTTTCAAGCGGCGGCGGCGAGGTCGGCGCGGCCGAACAGGAGCGCGTAACCGCGGGGCAGGCGGGCGAGGAGGCGGTCGGTGAGCCGGTCGCCGCCGAGGGATTCGAGGGCGGCCAGGACGGAGGAGACGTCCCAGCGGGCGCCGGTGAGGCTGGTGTCCAGGGCTCGGGCGACAGCTTCGACGAAGGCGGGCGCGGCGACGGGTTCGGGCAGGGGGATCTGCGAGGCGAAGACGGCGCGGGCCCGCTCAGGGAGCGCGGCGGCCAGCTCGCAGCGTTCCTCGCCGGTCAGCTGGGAGCCGAGAACGGCCAGGACCGCATCGAGGACGCGTTCGGCCTCCGCGTCACTGGGGTAGCGACCGAGGGTGCGGACCTGCTGGATCAGGCGGCGGTGCCGGGTCATGGCGATGGCCTTCCGGGACGGGCCGCCGCGGCGTGAGCGGCGGCACGAAAGCGGGTCAGGGTCAGTGGCCGGGTACAGGGCGGCCGAACAGGACGTCGTAGCCGGGCGGCAGCTGGAACAGGACACCCTCCATGAGGTCGTCGCCGGCGGCGTCGGCCACCGTGGACAGCACGGCGCCGATGTCCCACACGGCGGTCTTCTCGGTCGCGCCCTCGATCCAGGCCGCGGTGGCGCGCACGAACCGTTCGGGACTGAGCGGTTCGGCGGCCTGCAGGGGGCTGAGCAGGATCAGGGCGAAGGTCTCGGGCAGACGGGCCGCGAGCTTCGCGCGCACGTCGCCGACCAGGTGGGCGCCGAGCAGGGCCAGCACGACGCGGGCCGCGCGCTCGGCGTCCTGGGGTGTGTCGTACTCTCCGCGTTCCTGGACCTGGTCCAGGAACGCCTCCCATCGAAGAGTCACCGCGCATTCCTCCCTTCGTCCCGGCAAGGACCAGGCCCTGCCGGGGTGCGGGCGTGCGAGGCCGATCAGAATTCGGCGGCCAGGCGGCGGGTAAGGCCGGTGAGCTTGAGCAGCCGCGCCACGGGGTGGCCGACCCCGCGCAGGACCAGCCGCCTGCCGCACCTGTCGGCCTGGTTGCGGGCCTGGCCGAGGATGCCCAGGCCCGAGCAGTCCATGAACGTCACCTCCGACAGGTCGAGCACCACCTCCCGGTGCGCCTCGAACGCGGCGGCCAGCCGGCAGCGAAGCCGCGGCGCGGTGGCGAGGTCGATCTCACCGCCGACCCTGACCACCAGCGGTGCCGGCCGCCCATCGCGCATGGCGTTGCCAGTCGCGATGGCGCGGGCCAAACCGGGGGATGCGGGGCCGGATACGGGGGTGTTCCGTGCCGTCCCCTCGGGGGGCGGGGACGGCACGGAACGGCACAGGGACGCGGTCAGGCCTTGATCTCCTTGCGGCCACCGCTGTGGCCGATGGCGATCTTGCGGGGCTTGGCCTTCTCCGCGACCGGGATCTTCAGGGTCAGCACGCCGGAGTCGTAGTCGGCGCTGATCCCCTCGGGGTCGAGCGTGTCGGAGAGCATGACCTGGCGGGAGAACACGCCGAGCGGACGCTCGGACAGCTCCCACTTCACGTCCTCGCCCTCGTGGCGCGGACGGCGCTCGGCCTTGACGGTCAGCATGTTCCGCTCGACGTCGATGTCGATCGCGTCCGGGTCCACCCCGGGCAGGTCGAAGCAGATCACGTACTCCTCGCCCGCACGGTAGGCGTCCAGCGGCATCGGAGTCGGCCGCGACCAGGTACCGGTCGTGTTGAAGAACTGCTGGGTCAGGCGGTCCAGCTCGCGGAACGGGTCAGTGCGCAGCAGCATCGCGAAACACCTCCACTGATCGATGGGTGCCAGTGCGCTTCACCTGAAACCGTTCTAGCACGTCATCCATCCGATGACAAACGCTGGGTGTCGTCCGTAAAATGACAGCATGAGCAAGAAGCCCCCGCAGCCCGCCCCCAGGCCCGATCCGGTCTCCTTCCTCGCCGCCGCCGCGGCGCTCGCCGCCATCGACGACACCGTCCGCACCGCCCGGCAACCCGGCCGTCCCTCGGACCGGGACACGCAGGAAGGCGGCGCCGAACAGGCCCTGGCCGCGCTGGTACTGCTGCGGGAACTGCGCACCCAGCTCGCCGACTGGGAGGCCCCGCTGGTGGAGACCGCCCGAGCCGCCGGCGCCACCTGGGCCGACCTCGCCCAGCCCATGGGCGTTGCCAGCCGCCAGGCCGCCGAGAACCGCTACCTGCGCCTGCGCCCCACCAAGAACGCCTCCGCCAGCGCGGAGACCGGCGCCGAGCGCGTCAAGGCGGTGCGCGACCGCCGGGCCGCGGACCGCGCCGTCACCGCCTGGGCCCGCAACCACGCCGCCGACCTGCGCGTGCTCGCCGCCCAGGTCGCCGCACTCACCGACCTCGCCCCCCAGGCCCGCCCCGCACTCGCTGACCTCACCACCGCCCTCGGCACCCCCGACCCGGCTGACCTGATAGCTCCGCTCGCCGCGATGCGCCCCCACCTCGGCACGGGCCACCCCCACCTCGCCACCCGCCTCGACGACCTCACCCACCACACCGACCAGCTCCGCCATGACAGCGACCAACGGCGCACCTGACCCCGTCGCCGCCGCCGAAGAACGCTGGCAGCGACTCCAGGACCAGCTCGAGACCGTGGGCATCCGCATGCGGACCGAGACCGGCGCCACCATCGCCTCCATCGACGCCTGCCTGCGCAGACTCGACACCGTGCGCCGGCACCTCGCCGACCACCCCGGGGCCACCCGCACCGGCATCGCGTCCGTGGCGGGGCCGGCACCGGCACCCCCGTTGACGCCCGACCCGCGTCGGCGCCCGGACGGCACCGAGGCCGACGCCGACCCGATACCGCCCACTGTCCTGCCCCGACCGTCCGAGACCTGGCCGCCCGATCCCCGACGACCGGAGTGCGCCACGTGCAGCCACGGTCGCCTACCATGCCGCAGGCGCGAGCCGTCCAGGCTCACGCCGAACCCGTTCCCCACGCCTCACCCGGAAAAGGAGACCCAGAGTGGGTAGCAATGTCGAGACGCTGGAATTCCAGGCCGAGACCCGTCAGTTGCTCCGGTTGGTGATCCACTCGATCTACTCGAACAAGGACATCTTCCTGCGCGAGCTGATCTCGAACGCCTCCGACGCACTGGACAAGCTGCGACTGGAATCGCTGACCGACTCCGGCCTCCAGGCCGACACCTCCGACCTGCACATCGCCCTCGAAGTCGACAAGGACGCCCGCACGCTGACCATCCGCGACAACGGGATCGGCATGAGCCGGGACGACATCGTCGAGCTGATCGGCACGATCGCCAAGTCCGGCACCGCCGGCCTGCTGGACAAGCTCAAGGAAGCCAAGGACGCCGCCGCCGCGCAGAGCCTGATCGGGCAGTTCGGCGTCGGCTTCTACTCGGCGTTCATGGTCGCCGACAAGGTCACCCTGCGAACCCGGCGGGCCGGCACCGACCAGGGCACCCTGTGGGAGTCCGACGGCCAGGGCACCTACGACATCCAGGCCGTCGACGGCCTGCCCACCGGCACCTCGGTCACCCTGCACCTCAAGCCCGCCGACAGCGAGGACGCTCTCGCCGACTACCTGTCCGAGTGGAAGATCCGCCAGATCGTCAAGCAGTACTCGGACTTCATCCGCTGGCCGATCCGGATGGCCACCGAGCGCACCGACGCCGACGGCGGCGGCGAACCGGAGACGCTGAACTCGATGAAGGCGCTGTGGGCCCGTCCGCGCAGCGAGGTGACCGAGGCCGAGTACCACGAGTTCTACCAGCAGATCAGCCACGACTGGCAAGAGCCCGCCGCAACCATCCACATGCGCGCCGAGGGCACCTTCGAATACGAGGCGCTGCTCTTCCTCCCCTCGCAGGCACCGTTCGACCTGTTCTCCCGCGACACCAGGCGCGGCGTCCAGCTGTACGTCAAGCGGGTGTTCATCATGGACGACTGCGACGCGCTGATGCCCAACTACCTGCGCTTCGTCAAGGGCGTCGTCGACGCCCACGACCTGTCACTGAACATCTCCCGCGAGATCCTGCAGCACGACCGCCAGATCCAAGGTGTCCGCCGCCGCCTGGTCAAGAAGGTCCTCGGCGCGATCAAGGACATGCAGGGCAAGGACGCCGAACGCTACGCCAAGCTGTGGGCCCAGTTCGGACGCGTGCTGAAGGAAGGCCTGATCGAGGACACCGACAACACCGACACCCTCCTCGAACTGATCTCGGCCGCCTCCACGCACGATCCGCAGAAGACCACCACCCTGCGCGAGTACGTGGCGCGCATGAAGGACGGCCAGGACGCCATCTACTACCTCACCGGCGAGAGCCGCGCGATGGTGGAGAACTCCCCCCACATGGAGGCCCTCACCGCCCAGGGCTACGAGGTCCTCATCCTCACCGACCCCGTCGACGAGGTCTGGACCGACCGGGTCCCGGCCTTCGACGGCCACCGCCTGCAGTCCATCGCCAAAGGCCAGGTCGACCTCGACGAACCCGCCGACGGCGACCAGGAGGCCAACGCCGACAAGGCCCAGCACGAGCAGGACTTCGCCGCCCTGCTGCCCTGGCTGACCACCACCCTGTCCGAGCACGTCAAGCAGGTCCGCCTGTCCTCCCGGCTGACAACCTCGGCCGCCTGCATCGTCGGCGACGCCCACGACATGACCCCCACCCTGGAGAAGATGTACCGGGCCATGGGACAGGAACTGCCCTCCGTCAAGCGGATCCTGGAACTCAACCCCACCCACCCGCTGATCACCGCGCTGCGCACGGCACACCAGGCCAACCCGGACGACCCCGCACTGGCGGAGATCGCCGAACTCGTCCACGGCAGCGCCCTGCTCGCCGAAGGCGGCGACCTTCCCGAGCCCGCCCGCTTCACCCGGCTGCTCGCCGAGCGCCTGACCCACACCCTGTAACGGCACGGGGTGCGGCCGGCCACGGCACGACGCGGCCCCTGCCTGCCGCACCCCACCCCGGCCAGGGAACGTCACCAGGCGGGTCAACACCGCACAGGGCGCCACCGGATCGCGCCCCCCGTCAGACCTGACCGAGCGGGCGGGGCGCGGTGGCGTGCCGCTTCCAGGAGTCATGAGCAGAGCACCGCTGTCCTCGCCGGCATGAGGAGCCCCCGCGGCTGCACCTCACCCGG
Organism: Kitasatospora sp. NPDC056531; assembly: GCF_042794375.1. Classification (NCBI taxonomy): domain Bacteria; kingdom Bacillati; phylum Actinomycetota; class Actinomycetes; order Kitasatosporales; family Streptomycetaceae; genus Kitasatospora; species Kitasatospora sp. NPDC056531. The sequence goes on from NZ_JBHTTU010000006.1 coordinate 183,974, forward strand.
CCGCTTCGGCAGCAGGCATCGGGAGCCGGCCGCTGCCGACGGCCACCCGAACCGACCAAGGAGATCTCAAGCGTGTACGAGTACACCGACCGCAGGAATCGCAGCCTGGCCGACCGCATCCAGGCCGCCGCCGAGCGGCACCCCCAGCACGGCACCGAGCAGGACAAGGCCGCGGCGACCGCCCTGCTGGCCGACATGCTCCAGGCCGCCGCCCAGCACGACATCAACCTCGACATCCTCGACCTGGTCACCGACCTTCCCGGCAGCTGCTACCGCACCGTGTCGAAGAACCGCACCCCGGCCGACCGGATCGAGGCCGCCGCCGAGCGACGCCCCGACCAGGGAACCGAGCAGGACAAGGCCGCGGCGACCGCCCTGCTGGCCGACATGCTCCAGGCCGCCGCCCGGCACGGCATCACGCTCGCCAGCTTCGACTGGGTCACCGACCTGCCCGGCAGCTGCTACCTCGCCGTGGCCCGCAACCGCCACCTGCCGGACCGGATCGACGCCGCCGCCGAACGGCGCAGCAACCCGGGTACCGAGCAGGACAAGGCCGCGGCGACCGCCCTGCTCGCCGACATGCTCCAGGCCGCCGCCCGGCACGGGATCAGCCTCGACGCCTTCGACTGGGCCACCGACCTGCCCGGCAGCTGCTACGCCGCCGTCGTCTCCAAGAGCCGCCACGAGGCCGGCCGATGGGCTGTGGCCCGGTGAGCGACGGCGGGCCGTGCGCAACCTTCCCGACCCCGCCGGCTTCACCCGCCTGCTCGCCGAGCGCCTGACCCACACCCGGTAGTCGAGGGCACATTGAAGGCTTGCCGTCCGGGGCCTGGTGCCCGGGTGCCGGACGCGCCGTTGTGGCGCGGCGGCACCCGGGCCACGTTCACTGTGCCGGGACAGGTCGCCAACGTCGGCCGCGAGCCTCTCGCCGCCGATCTCCGGTGCCGGCCGCTCGTCCGTATAGCCCCATTTCGGGCATCTTGACAAGTGCTGGCCAAGGTTCTATCCAGGTCAATGAGGAGGTTTGCCGGGGTCACCCGGGAGGTGGTCCGCCATGACGGGATCGCGAGACCGACGCGATCACTACGCGGCGCTGGGAGTGGAACCCACGGCGTCCGCGCGGCAGGTCACCTCGGCCTATCGCTCCCTGGTCCGGCTGCTGCACCCCGACACCCGCCCCGTCGAACCGGGGTCGGCGGAGCGACTCGGCGCGGTGGTCGCCGCCTACGAGGTCCTGCACGATCCCGAGCTGCGGGCCGCCTACGACGCCGAACGCGGTGCCGCTCGGCACCCGGCCGAGCGCGCCTCGGCCGGTCCCCCGACCGCGGGCCGACGGGTGTCCGTACGAGTCGTCCGGGAAACCGGTGGGGCGGGGTCTGTGCGCGCCGCGCCCACTCCCCCCGGCGCAGCGATGCCGCACGGGTCCGAACCGCTCGTGCGGGTGGGCCCGGTGCGGGTCGTACCGCCGGGTGCGTCGGCGTGGGCGCGGGATGGTCCCGACGACCTGTGGCAGTGGATGGTGCATCGGCTGTGGGAGGTGGAGCCATGGCTGTGAACGGCAACGACTTCCGCACCGCCGTCTCCCGGTGGGACGGCCAGATCACCGTCGCGGTCACGGGCGAGATCGACCTCGCCACCGCACCCGAGCTCGAGAGCCGCGTCAAGGAGTGCCTGGCGCACCGGCCCAGGCGCGTCGACCTCGACTTCGCGCAGGTGAGGTTCTGCGACTGCTCGGGCGCGGACGCCCTGGAACGGCTGCACCGCCAGGCGCAGGAGGAAGGCATCGTCCTGAAGGTCACGGATGTACAGGCCCCGATCATCGCCCGGCTGTTCGACCTTCTCGGCCTCGCCGACCTGGTCGAACCTCACCCATCCGGCTGACCCCGGACAAGGACGACACCGGGCCGCGTACCGCGGCCTGGTGTCACGACTCGCGCGCAACCCACAGCGCGGCACCCGGCTGCGGTTCAGACTTCCGGGAGCGGCCCGGTGTAGACCAGCTCCGCGGCAGTGTGCTGCGCCTGGCGCAGATGGGTGCCGGCTCGTTCGATCGCCGCGATCGCGCGTCCCAGCTCGAAGGCGACGTCGGCCTGTTTCTGCACCGGAGTCGGCGGATCCTCCAGGACCGCGAGATGCTCCGGGTCGATCGCGTTCAGGCCCGCCGCGAGCTGGTGCAGTGTGCGGGGAAGCTGCTCCAGCAGGCCCGCCAGCGCACCGATCGCGTGATGGACGTCCGTCGGATACGGATAGGCACTGGTCCGGTCGGTGCACGCCTGTGACGGCCACCAGCCACTTCTCCGTCACCCTCGAACGGGCCGGGCCAGGCCATCGGCGCGCCCGTAGCATGGAGATGCACGCGAACGTACTTCGCGGAGTGGACACCGCCGATGGCAGATGGCAAAGGACCGGTTACCCTCCAGGATCTGCTGGACCGGACGCTGAGCCGCACTGTGAAGAGCCTTGGCGCGTCTGCGGGGGCGATCGTGCTCCTGGAGCCCGACGGCGAGGTCCTGACCCTGGAAGCGATCGCGGGAGTGCCGCCGGAGTTCCTCAGACCGCTGCGGCACGTACGCCTGACCACCGCGGCCCCCGATCCCATCATCGAGGCGGTACGCGAACGTCACCTGGTGTGGGTGAGCTCCGGGGAAGACCTCGCGCGCCGCTATCCGAAAGTCGCCCTGCTCCTGCCGTACTCGCGCGCCAGCGCCGTCGCGCCGATCGCCAGCGGACGCGTGGTGTGGGGCGCCCTGGCCCTGATGATGTCCTCGAAACGGTCGTCCGAACTCACGGCCGGCGAGCGCCGCGCGATCACGTCGGCCGGCGACCGCATCGCCACGCTGCTCCAGCACGCCGCCGACACCGGGCAGCGCCTCCAGCCGGGATCCGACTCCGGACACCGGCCCCGTTTCGTCCCCCTCACAAGCCCGGCACGGGGTGACGCCGCGACGCAGTTCGCCACCCGGCTCCCCGAAGGCGGATGCTCCCTCGACCCACGCGGGAGGATCACCTTCGTCGAGCCCACCGCGGCCGAGCTGCTGGGCGAGAGCGTCCCGCACCTGCTGGGCGCCCGTCTGTGGGACGCGGTGCCGTGGCTGAACGATCCGATCTACCAGCACCACCACCGGGACGCGGTCATCAGCCAGCTGCCGACCTCGTTCACGGCGCTGCGGCCCCCCGACACCCACCTGCACTTCGAGCTCTACCCGGACCGCACCGGCCTGAGCGTGCGCATCAGCCCGACCTGCGGCAGACACTCCCCCAAGGTGCCGCATGCGGGAGGCACCGAACCAATGACCGGATCCGCCCGACTGGAGGCCACCCACCACCTGGTCCACCTGGCCGGCGCGCTGACCGAAGCGGCGACCGTACGCGACGTGGTCGACCTGGTCGCCGACCATCTCCTGCTCTCCTTCCGCGCCCAGGCTTTCCTGCTGCTGGTCCCCGAGGCCGGCCGCATCCAGGTCATCGGCCATCGGGGCTTTCACCCCGAGTTCGTGGACCACCTCGACCACCAGCCGCTGCCCTGGTACATCCCGTCCGTGCCGGGGTTGGCCACCGGGGTACCGTCGTTCTTCGCCTCCCGGGAGGAACGCCGCGCCGCCTGTCCGGCAGACGCCGACATCGACGACGGCATGGCCGCATGGGCTCTGCTGCCCCTCATCACCTCCGGGCACCCCATCGGCATCTGTGTGCTCGGCTACGAACGCCCACACTCCTTCACCCCGGACGAGCGCACCATCCTCATCACCCTCGCTGCCCTGATCACCCAGGCCCTGGACCGGGCACGGCAGTACGACGCCGAACACCAGCTCGCCCATGGACTCCAGGACCGCCTGCTACCCCAAACCCTCCCGGCGATCCCCGGCCTGGACGTGGCCGCCCGCTACCTACCCGCCAGCCACGGCATGGACATCGGCGGCGACTTCTACGACCTCATCCGCCTGACAACCACCGAAGCCGCCGCCGTCATCGGCGACGTACAAGGCCACAACGTCAGCGCCGCGGGACTGATGGGCCAGGTCCGAACCGCCGTCCACGCCTACGCCATCGCCGGCGCCACCCCCGGCGAAGTCCTCGCCCGCACCAACCGGCTGCTCACCGACCTCGACCCCGACCTGCTCACCAGCTGCCTGTACGCGCACCTCGACCTCTCCCACCACAGCGCCCACCTGGCCACCGCCGGACACCACCCACCCTTCCTCCGCCACCCCGACACGCGCACCCACATCGTCCCCCTGCTGCCAGGGCCCCTGCTGGGCGTCGATCCCGCAGCGGCCTACCCCACCACCGAGGTCGCCCTGCCGCCCGGTACCGTGCTCGCCCTCTACACCGACGGACTCATCGAGGCCCCCGGTACCGACCTCGACACCAACATCGCCAAACTCACCGCCACGCTCTCACAGGCCGGAGACCTCCTGGACGGCATCGCAGTCGCCCTGCTCGACCAGGCCACGCCCTCGGGCAGTCACGCCGACGACACCGCCCTCCTTCTCCTGCGCATCAACTACACCCTCCAGGACACCGACCTGATCGCCAGCTGACCAGCCGGCATGGATGCCTCCCCTCCTCGACGGCGGGCACAGGCGATCTCCCCCAGTTTTGCAAGCGACTTCCGCTTGGCTCGCGTCGACCAGGACGCTGGGAAATGATCTTCACAGCTGCGGGAACGGCCAACCTACCGACTGGATGTACCCGCAGGTCAACGGATTGTGTCGATTGACCAGTTCCGGGAATAACTTGCAGCGCATATTCGCTGAAGCGCATACTGGGGCGGTGGCATGGGAAGTCTCACTGGAGAGCGAGGTCGAGGAATGGCTCCTGGACCTCGCACAGCACCACCCGCAGACCGCCGACGAGGTCGCGGCCGCCATCGACAAGCTCGAGCAGGACGGCCCGACCCTCGGCCAGCCGCTGGTGGACCGCATCCACAGCTCCAGACACCACAACATGAAGGAGCTCCGTCCACGGACGACGGGGCCCGGAGAGATCCGTATCCTGTTCGCCTTCGACCCTGAGCGCCAGGCCATCATCCTGGTGGCGGGCGACAAGGCCGGAGCGTGGCGGGAGTGGTACGAGATCAACATTCCCATCGCCGACGAGCGGTTCAGCAGGCACCTGAAGGCCATCGAGGAGGGCAAGCCATGAAGTCCTGGAAGGACGTACGACCGAACGTCGTCACCGACCCGCAGCGGGTATCCGCACACCGGGAGAAGCTCGACGCCGAGGTCCGGGCCTACCGCCTCGCCGAGATCCGCCGCGAGCAGGACCTGACCCAGGCCGAGGTCGCCGAGATCATCGGCATCACCCAGCCCAACGTCTCCCGACTCGAGAGCGGGGCACTCGACACCGCGGCCATCGCCACGATCCGCGCCTACGTCGAAGCACTCGGCGGCCAGCTCCGCATGGTCGCCGACTTCGGCGACCGCACACTCACCATCGGCTGACACCACACCTCGCAAGGGCCACGAGAAGCGCAACCTGACCAGCAACAGCACCTCTTGGAACCTGGTCCTGCGCATGTCTGCCCTCGACGCGTCGCTCGTACACGCGGGCGGGACGCCCATGCGACCTGTCCTGCGGCCGCCGCCGTGCGGTGGAGGTCCGGCCGGGGCTTTGACGACTTCGGGCGCCACGGCGGCGACGGCGGCGGCTACGGCGGCTACGGCGGCTACGGCGGCTACGGCGGCTGGGACTGACTACCTGTCGCCGGCAGTTGACGTCGTTCGACAAATGTTCTGTGAGATCGGGCCGGGCAAGCTATGCCCGGCCCTGCCACTGGATCGTTGCCGGGCAGGCGAGAAGATCGTGAGATGGTCGGCTACAAGTACGCCCCGGTCTGGCGGCAACACGCCCGGGGGCGGACCGTGCGACCTGGACGTCAATACTCTCTCCGGTGCCCGCAGTGTTGGGGCCTCTGCGCGGGCGCCAGAACTGGTCGCGGGCAGCGTTGTGGTCGGTCAGAGTCGGATGGGGAGGTGGCGGGGTCCGCGGAGCATGGCGGCGTGCCGGTAGGGGGGTGGGTCCTGGAGGAGGGTTGCGCTGGGGAGGTGGGGGATCAGTGCGCCGAGCGCGGCCTGGGCTTCGATACGGGCGAGTGGCGCGCCGTAGCACAGGTGGATGCCGCTGCCGAAGCCGAAGTGCTGGTTGTCCGGGCGGGTGGGGTCGAACCGGTCGGGATCGTGGAACCGCTTGGGGTCGCGGTTGCCGGAGGCCAGCGCGAGTACGACGGAGGTGCCCTTGGGGAGGATGGTGCCGGCGATGTCCACGTCGGCGAGGGGGATGCGTTGGCGCATGTGGACCGGGGGCTCGTAGCGCAGCAGCTCCTCCACCGCGGCCGGTAGCAGGTCGGGTTCGCGGCGCAGCCGGTCCAGGTGGTCGGGGTGGCGCAGCAGGGTGAGGACTCCGTTGGTGATGAGGTTGACGGTGGTTTCGTGTCCGGCGATGAGGAGGAGTACGGCGGTTTCCGCGAGTTCCTCGCGGGTGAGGCGCATGGCCGGGTCGGGTTCGTTGATGTAGGCGGAGAGCATGTCGCCGGTGGGATGGTCGCGGCGTTGTTCGGCGAGGTTCACCAGGTACTGGCCCATCTCGATCCGTGCCTGCTCGCCGGCCCGGTCCCGCTCGGCGGAAGCCTCCTCGTCGGGTCTGACGTCGGCGGAGGCGACGATCGCGTCGGACCATTGCCGGAACCGTGGTTCGTCCTCCTGGGGGACGCCGAGCAGTCGGCAGATGACGGTGACGGGCAGTGGGTAGGCGAAGTCGTCGACGATGTCGATCTGGGTGCGGTCCTGGAGGTTCTGGAGCAGTTCCTCGGTGACTTCGGTGATCTGGCCGCGCATGGCGTCGATGCGGCCGGGGCTGTGCGGTGGGCCGAACGGTCGCATGGCCAGGCTGCGCAGTCTGTGGTGCTCGGGGTCGTCGAGCCGTAGGAACGGCGGCTTCGGCGCCCCCTCGGGCGGGGTGGCGAGGCTGCGGGGGTCGGCGCTGATGCGTGGGTCGTGGAGGAGCGCGGTGATCTCGTGGTAGGTGCCGATCAGGTAGCTGCCGTCCGCCTGCCGCACGACGGGACCGGCTTCGCGCAGTTCCGTGTAGAGCGGGTAGGGGTTGGGGCGGTTGGCGTAGTCGGTGATCCGTTCCAGGAGGGTATCGGCGGCGGCCATGGGGCGGGGCTCCTCGTGGTTGGGCGGGATGTGGGTCAGGTGGGCTGGACCACGGTCAGTCGGCGGTCGGGCAGGTGGCCGGTGAGCGCGACGGTGGGGCCGTGGGAGAGACCCTTCGGATCCGGCACGTCGGAGGGGAGCGGGATCTCGGCCGCGAGCGGGCGGTCGGACGCGCCGGGCGCGGGTGGGAAGGGGGCAGCGGTCTCGATCAGGTGCGCGTAGTAGTCGAGTGACTTGGCCATGTCGACGGTGACCGCGGCGGTGACCCGGCCCTGGTAGCCGTAGACCATCGCCAGGCGACGCTCCTCCAGCGTGCCTTGGGCGATGACCACGTGGTCGGAGAAGGTGGGAACGCCCACGGACTTGATGTTGAGCCCGAACTGGGTCGACCAGAACGTCGGGAGGGCGAGGTGGGGGCGGCGCAGGGGTCCGGGATTGACCATGTTGTGGGCGGCCACCTCGGCCTGAGCGACCGCGTTGCCCCAGTGTTCCAGGGAGAGCATCTGGTAGCCGAACAGTGGGTGGGGGAAGCGGGACACGTCACCGGCCACGAAGACGTCGTCGGTGACGATGCCGTACATGTCGAAGGCCCGGCACCCGGCGTCGCAGGCGATCCCGCGCGGGCCTGCTGCCAGTCCGGAGTCCGCCAGCCATTCGACGTTGCGGACCGCCCCCAGGGCCGCGACGCACACGTCCGCCTCCACACGGCTACCGTCGGACAGGTCCGCACCGGTGAACCGGCCGTTCCCGTCGCCGCGCAGGGCGGTGACGGTCACCCCGCAGCGCAGGTCCACCCCGTTGTTGCGCTGCATGGCGGCCGCGAGCTTCGACAAGGTGCCGCCGAGCGCGCCCACCAGGGGGGCGGGGCCGCGTTCGGTGACCGTGACGTCGAGACCGCGTTCCCGGCAGGCCGAGGCGATCTCCGAGCCGGTGAAGCCCCCGCCGATCACCAGGACCCGCCGCGGCCCCGCGGCCAGCCGCTCGGCCAGCCCGGCGGCGTCCTCGCGGGTACGCAGCGTGAACACTCCGTCCAGGGCGGCCTCCCCCGCCTTGGGCCAGGGCCTGGCCCGGGTGCCGGTGGCGATCAGCAGCCGGTCGAACGGCAACGATTCGCCGTCGGCCAGCACCACCCGCTTCTTGAGAGGGTCCAGGCCGGTGGCGCGGACCCCGAGCCGCCAGTCGGCGTCCGGGTCCCGGCGCATCGGCAGAGCGGTGGAGTCCGCCGCGACCTGGCCGAGCAGGACCTGCTTGGACAGCGGCGGCCGGTCGTAGGGCGGATGGGGCTCGTCCCCGACCACGGTCAGGGAGCCGGTGAAGCCCTCCTCGCGCAGCGCCTCGGCGGCCCGCAACCCGGCCAGCGACGCGCCGACGATGACGATCCGGCCTTCTCGAAGGTCAGCGGCCACCGGGGCTCACCTCCTTGCCGAGGAGGATGGCCTGGACCGGGCACGCCGCCGCGGCCTGGCGCACGCGCCCCAGCTGGTCATCGGGAACGGCCGGGGTGTACAGGAGCCCCTCCTGCCCGTGCAGCTGGAACACCTCCGGCGCGAGGAACACGCACTGCGCATAGCCCTGGCAGCGTGTGAGGTCCACAACGATCTGCATCCCATTACTCCCTTCGCCCCCTCCGTTCCAGAGTGGGGGATGGACCGGACCTCCGCATGGCTACGGGTCATCCCCGGCGAGAAGGGCCGGGGAGCGGAGAGCCGTCGACCATCGGCACCTGCTCCCCGGCGTTGGCGACCACGGACGCCCTCGCCGTGAGGTACGAGCAGCCATCAGGCCGATGACCTGTCGTCTCCGCAATCAGGTGCATGAGACTGTTGTGGCGGTCGTGGCCGTCGGCGCCGTCCTCGTCGAACCCGTAGTCGCCGCACGCGAGGGAGCGGAAGCCCAGATACTGGTCCACCGGCGAGGCCACGGCGTAACCGCTGCTTGGATCCATGGGTGCCGTCCTCCTCGCGACGTTTCACCGCGTCACACACACGCTTTACCTACGGCCGCGACCGCGCGGCCGTCCCTCAGTCACAGCTCGGTCGCCCCCGCCGACGCCGCGGACCTCAACGTGTCGACGGGCCGGGCTCTGGGTTCCGCCCCTGTGCCTGGATCGCGGTGATGGCGACGGTGTTGACGATGTCCTGGACGAGGGCACCGCGTGACAGGTCGTTGACCGGTCTGCGCAGTCCTTGCAGCACCGGTCCGATGGCGATCGCGCTTGCCGAGCGCTGGACGGCTTTGTAGGTGTTGTTGCCCGTGTCCAGGTCCGGGAATATGAGCACGGTGGCGTGGCGACTCCAGGCCCGAGGTCGTCCGGCGCGGGGACGGGATCTGCGAATAGTGGCGGTGTTCGCCGCGGCCCGGCGCCCCGATGCGGGCCCGAGCAGTATGCGAGGCGATGGACGTGGAGCTCACGCCCAGCAACATCAACAACGCCCGGCTGAAGCTCAAGCGGCTGGTCGAGCGCGGGATCCTGGTCGAGACCGAGCAGGGGTTGTTCACCCGGCCCCGGCCATAGCCTTGCGAGCCCGCGACCAGGTCACGACCCTTGAGTTGGCGTGGCGGTCGTGTGTCAACGGTCAAGCAGATTGCCGACGCTACGGCCGGCGCCCGCGGGCGGCGGCAGCCGGTCGGCACCGGCCGAGAAGTGCTCGGCGGGACGACGGGGGGATGAACGCGGCCCCGTCGAAGGGTGGGCCGACCGGCTGCGTGCGGCTACTTGAGCGGCGTGCCGCCCGAGTTGTGGTACGCGATCGTCTTGTTGATCAGGTTTCCGCCGTCGGTCTCAGCCGTGGTCTGTTCCTGCTGCCCCGCGCCGAACAGCAGACCGGCGATGTGCGCGTTCGCCACCTGGTCCATGTGCGCGAAGAACCAGTCCACCTTGTCGTCCTTGTAGTGGTTGAGGGTGTTGTTCTGCGCCATGTTGCCCACGGGGATCTGCCACAGGACCACCGGCTTGCCCACGGACTCGGCCATCGTCTTGTAGAACGACAGTTGGGCGGCGGCCTTCTGGTCGGTCCAGAATTTGTCGAGGCCGCCGTGGGCGGGCTGCGCGTACCAGCCCGCGTCGCGGTCCGACACGTCGGTGGCCAGGAAGTCGGCGTTCTGTGCGCCGAGGTGGGCGTAGTCCTTGACGCACTGCGGGGTGTTCTGCTGCCAGTCGAAGCAGGACAGGTGCATTCCCACGGCGGTGTTCGGAGCGTACTTGTGCGCCATGTCGATCAGGCAGCGGGCGAGTCCGGCGGCGCTGTTCTCCTGCGATCCGCAGTCCGTCGGGTCCGCGGCCGTGACCTGCGCGGCGACCTGGTGCGGGTCGCCGAGCGACCGGACGTAGCCCCAGAAGTCGGGCTCGAGGTCGATCATGTCGTGCGAGGTGCCGATCTTCTGGAGGAAGAAGCGGTAGTCGTTCAGGTATCGGGTGAGCAGGTCGGCCCTGTTGATGGCCTTGACCTCGCCCGGACCGTCGCCCTGGCCCGCCGCGTCGCCGAGGTCGCGCAGCGAGTACCAGGTCCAGAGGAACTTCTGCGGGCGCGGCTTGCCCTGGTAGGTCTCCTGAGCCGCCTTGGCGTCCCGCCAGGTCACGTACGTGCCGGGCGCCGTGGTGCTGCCGTTCCAGCAGCCCCACCAGCCCGTCCACGCGTCCTGGCAGCGGGCCGCCGTGTAGTAGTCCGACGAGGGTGCGGGCTGGCTGTGCACATAGGCGTACTGCACGTCGAACGGCGCGGCGTTCGCCGAGGCGTCGGACATCGAGCCGCCGATGAGCACCGTGTTGCTGCCCATGAAGCTCTTCGCCGAGGTGCCGCCGGAGCTCCCCGCGTTCCCGTTGCCGCTGCCGTTCCCGTTGCCGCTGCCGTTCCCGCTGCCGTTGCCGTTGCCGCTACCGACCGGGACGAGCTGCCACTGCTGCTGGGCGCCGGCCCAGTCGTGGTACTGGGCGATGTGGCTCCCGTCGGCCTTGGAGCCGCCCGGGACCTCGACGGCCTTGCCGCTGAAGCGGTTGATCAGACGCACGTAGCCGTCCGACGACTTCTCCACGTGGAACTGCTGGTTGGCGCCGTTCAGGTCGCGCCACTGCACCAGCTCGGCGCCCTCGGTCTTCGACCAGCCGTAGTCGTCCAGCACCTTGCCGGAGTACCGGTTCTGCAGCCGGTAGTTCCCGTCACCCGAGTCGAGGAACTTCCACTGCTGGTTCGCATCGCCGGTGCGGCTCCACTGCGCCACCGCAGCGCCGTCGTACGCGCCGTAGCCGAAGTCGTCCAGCGCCTCGCCGGTGCTGCGGTTGACCAGCACGTACCAGGCGTTCGTGTCCACGGTGGTGCCCGCCGAGGCCGTGTTGACCACAACCACGGAGCCGCCCACGACCGCCAGGCCGACGGCCGCCCAGAAACCCCGGCGCTGGTACAACCGACGGCGACGATGCGTCTGCCGCTGCCCCGGAACGGCCGAGCGGAACGACGCGCGACCACGGCGGGCTCGGCCGCCGGGCGACGCCTCCGGCGACGTGGATGGGCGAGAGAACATGGCGATGCTCACTTTCAGCCGTTGCCTCTGACCGGACCGCCTGTCCGGACATCACCCGGTTGTCACCGCTCCGGGAAAGGTTGCCCCGGACCGCGAAGATTTTTTCGGGCACCGCGCGCCGGCTGGCGATCACGTCGTCGGGGCGACCCAGACCGGAGCTGGAGGCCGCCAGCGACCTGCTACGCGCGCTGGCCTCCCCGATCCGGCTGGGTATCGTGCGCGAGCTGGCCGACGGCGGCAAACGCGTCCACGAACTCGTGACCGCCCTCGGCGTGAGCCAGCCCCTGGTCTCGCAGCACCTGCGGGTGCTGCGAGCCTCCCGCATCGTCACCGCCCACCGCCAGGCCCGCGAGATCGAGTACACCCTCACCGACGAGCACGTCGCCCACATCGTCCTGGACGCCATCCGACACACCCAGGAGTAGCACGGGCTCAGCTCGCCCGAAGGGCTTTCATACGGGACAGACACCCGGGCCATCTGCCGTGTTGACCTCAGCGGTGAGATCCGGCCGACGTACTGCATACGCCGCCCTCCGGGCGACATGCACCGACACTCACCGCGCATGCAGGTGTTCGATGTGGGCGAAGGCCTGGTCGAGGAGTTCCGCGACGCGGTGATCGTAGAGCGCGTAGACGATGCTGCGGCCCTGGCGTCTCGCCGTGACCAGGCCGAGGTTGCGGACCAGGCACAACTGGTGGGAGCAGGCCGACTGTTCCGTACCAGAGGCAGCGGCCAGTTCGGTTGCCGCACAGGCGCCTTGGCGGAGGCGGGCGAGGAGGGGGCGGCGAGAGCCTGGAGGGTGGCCGCGAGCTGTTCTGCGGTTGCGGGGTCCAGCGAGGTGGGGCGGTTGCCAGCATGCCCGGGGCGTGCCCCATCGTGCGTCCTTTCCGTGCGATGGGCCCGTGCGGTGGTCGGTAGCGGGTTGCCCGCCCGCGGGGTGCGCGGCGGGCAACCGATGGGGCAGCAGCGTCCGGCGCAGGCGATGGCCGGTGCGCGCGGCGGGGTGATGCGGTGCAGGTCGAGGGCAGCCGGGAGGACGGCGATGCCGGGGCCTCCGGCGAGGGCGTGCTCCAGGCCTCGCCACCCCGCCCAAGCGCGCAACTTGACATGGCGTCAGCTCATCACCCACAGTCGTTAACTGCAATGGTTTTCATCCTCGATAGAACGTGAGCCCCCCGTGAAGGTCGCCTTCGTGGGCAAGGGCGGCAGCGGCAAGACCACGCTGTCCGCACTCTTCGCCCGTCACCTGGCCGCGTCCGCGCGCACCGTGGTCGCCATCGACGCCGACATCAACCAGCACCTGGCCGTCGCCCTCGGCATGAGCGAGGACCAGGCGTTCCTTCTCCCCGCCCTCGGTGAGCACCTCCCGGAGATCAAGGAGTACCTGCGCGGCACCAACCCGCTGATCTCCTCGGCCGCGGCCATGGTCAAGACCACCCCGGCCGGACGAGGTTCACGCCTGCTCCGGCCCGCCGGAGACGACCCGATCCACCAGCGCTTCGCCCGACCTGCCGGCGCGGTCACCCTGCTGGCCACCGGCGCGTTCACCGAGGACGACCTCGGCGTGGCCTGCTACCACTCCAAGGTCGGCGCCGTCGAGCTCTACCTCAACCACCTCGTCGACCAGAGCGACGAGTACGTCGTCGTCGACATGACCGCCGGAGCTGACTCCTTCGCCTCCGGCCTGTTCACCCGCTTCGACCTGACCTTCATCGTGGCCGAACCCACCCGCAAGGGCGTCTCCGTCTACCGCCAGTACCGCGACTACGCCGCCGAACACGCCGTCCCGCTCGCCGTCGTCGGCAACAAGATCACCGACCCCGAGGACATCGACTTCCTGCGCCGCCACGTCGGCGACGACCTCCTCGTCTGCCTGGAACACTCGCCCTACGTGCGCGCCCAGGAACAGGGCCGCCACGCACCACTGACCGAGCTCGAGGACACCAACCGGGCTGCCCTGGACCGGCTGCACGCCGCCGTCGACGCCCGCCCCCAGGACTGGCAGCACTTCCAGGCCCAGGCCGTCGCCTTCCACCTCAAGAACGCCGCAGCCTGGGCCAACGAGAGCACCGGCGAAGACCTGGCCCAGCAGATCGACCCCGGCTTCGCCCACGGCCCCGGCACCCTCCAAGCACTCTCCTCCAGCTAACGGACCCCCAGATTCGCACGCGCCCGTGGGCAGCCCACCCAGCGCGCCCAAGCCGCCCACGGCGCGAACCCACCGCCGGGCACACCACCACCGCGCCGGCTCACCCTTGGACGGCCGAAGGGTCGGCGCGCGCTCGGTGCTGGGCGTGGTCTACGGCATCTGGCGCGACGTCACCCTCGTCGAACGCCGCAGCCCCGACGTCTTCTGAATCCACCCGAAATGTCGGCGGAATCATCCGCGGGTGAACGGTGCGACGCGGTACGTGGCCCGCTTATTGCACATACGAGGCCATCGCCGACACCCTCACCCGCAAAGCCGTCCGCGCCTGCACCGACCACGGCATCGACACCCTCGTCATGGTCGGCGGCGCCGCCGCCAACTCCCGTATCCGTGCCCTCACCGAACAGCGCTGCGCCGCCGTCGGCATCACCCGCCGGGTACCTCGGAGGAGGGGAACCGGTTACCGGGAGCGCCAGGCTGCGCTGCCGTCGGGCTCTGGGGCGAGTCGCTCGCACAGAGCGTCGGCGATGGGTGTCGGGTGTCCGTTGTCGGCGAGGAGACGGCCGGCCAGGAAGGCGGTCATATAATAGAGGACGCTTTCCCAGATGGCGTTCGTCATGGCCGGTGGACCGAGGTCCGGCGCGGTGCGGACGAAGTGCCCGTGAAGGAGGTACGACTCGTACACCGCGAACGACGGGTGTATTCCGCGGGCGGACAGGCCACGGTACAGGTGGTACATCGGCGTGAGGTCCTCGTTGCTGAATCCCTTCTCGGGCCCGAGGTTCGTCAGCGCGTCGACGGTCTCGACGACGGTGAGCGCCCGCGGGGTCAGTGCGCCGAACTCCGCGATTACGGCGCTCAGGTCGAGCCCGCTCGGCGCCAGCCGGGGAACGTACGGCTCGAGGTGGAGTGGCAGCGGCGCCTTGCTCGGCTGCTCGGCGTTCTGCGGGCGATTCCCCTGTTCGCGGCCCGGATCTTCGCGAGACGCTTCCGAGCTGCCCGTCGGTCCCTGGCAAGGCGCTGACTGGAGTTCTGGATGTTCTCGTGCATCTTGACGTGTTGATGCAGCGTGTCCTGAGCGATGCGGACCAGAGCGTCGTGGCCGCCGTAGTGGAGATAGAGCGCTCGGAGGAATGCCTCCACCAGGCACCGCCCGAGTATCCGGACGGTCAGCTCGGCTCCGCTGTCGGCGGCCTGGGCAAGCTCCCCAAGGAGCAGACAGCAGTGGCGCAGCGAAGCCGCTTCGTAGAGCCTGAGCTTCACTGTCGCTGATCCGGTGTCGAGCATCGCCCATCGGTTGGAGGACAGCGCGCCGTCGACCTCACAAGGCAGTCCAGCCGTACCTTCGGAGAGTTCATGCCTCGTGGGCTCGGCCCGGCGGTCGCCGAGGTCGGGAAGTCCGCTCGGATTCGTCATCTGCCTTCCTCCCGCGCCGTCCTGCTCCTGGAGGAACCATCGGCCAGCGGGCCGAATCAGCAAGTGAATTGTCTGCCGGGGCGGTCGAGCCGGGCGCCGGCCACACCGCTCGGGCGTCCCTGCCCGCGAGAAAGGGGACCACATTACCGGTGGAGCTGGTGCGGCTGGGGCGAGCGCGTCCCGGGTAGCTCCGTCCCGGTCCGGGAGTTCAGTTGTCGGCCCGCGCCGCAGTGCAGCTGGTGCAGATCCCGACGAGCTCCACGGTGTGCTGGACGTCCGCGAAACCGGAGGTTCGGGCGATCTGGTCGGCCCAGGTCTCGACCGGGCCGGCGTCCACCGGGATGCTGATCCCGCACTGGCGGCAGAGCAGGTAGTGGCGGTGGTCGTCGTCGGGGCGATAGCGGAAGAGCCGCTCGCCGTTGGCGTCGCGGACCACGTCGGCGCGGCTGGCTGCGGCAAGTGCGGTGAGGGTGCGGTAGACGGTGCTCAGACCCACGCGCGAGCCGGCCGCAAGCAGCCCGGCGTGGAGCAGCTGGGCGCTGATGAACTCCTGGCAGTGGGCCAGGGCTTGCAGGACTTCGGTGCGCTGCGGCGTCGGCCTCCCGATCAGTCCGACCTCACCTGGTAGGGCCGGTGGCCGAGCGGCGTTGGCTGCCCCGCGGTCGAATGCCCCCGTGAGGGCGGAGACCCGTGTGTCGTTCGTGCTGTTCCCCCGTTGCGACATGGTGGTCAGGCCGCTGCCGGGAGAGTCGTACGACGGGGGCGGATGAGGAAGGTCGCGGCGTAGACCGCGCTGGCGGTGGCCATGATCGCGAAGCTGGGCGGCAGTTCGGGTGCGGCGGCGCTGAGCAGCAGGCCGCCCCACATCTCTGCCACCGCGAGCCCAGCGGAGAGGCCGAGCGCGCGGAACGGGCGGTCGGTCAGGCGGATCGCCGCGCCCGCCGGTGCCGCGAGCAGTCCCAGCAGGAGCAGCGACCCGACGGCCTGGGTCGCCTCGCCGGCGGTCGCGCCGACCAGCGCGAGGAAGCCGAAGCCGAGCAGCCGTACCGGCACGCCGCGGGCGGCGGCCACGGCCTCGTCCAGGGTGGCGAACAGCAGCGGCCGGGCGATGAGGAGGACCAGCACGCACACCGCACTGGCGATGGCGACCGCGACGGTGGTCTGGTTGCCGTGCAGGCCGAAGATCGAGCCGAACAGCACGCTCGTTCCGGCGCCGCCCTGGGCGCCGCTGCGGGAGGTTGTGTAGATGGTGAGGAAGAACGCGCCCAGACCCAGGATCCAGGCGAAGACGCTGCCGATCACCACGTCGTCCGCCCGGCCCCGGCGGCCGAGCCCGCCGATCAGCAGCCCTACGCCGATGGTCGCGGCGAACAGCCCGAGTCGCAGGTCCCAGCCGCCGGCCAGGGCTGCCATCGCGCCGGTGAACGCGACGTGGCTGAGCGCGTCCCCGGTGAAGATCTGGGCCCGCAACACCAGGAAGTAGCCCACCAGGCCGCAGGCCAGCGCGATGAACGCCCCGGCCAGCAGGGCGTGTTGGAAGAACGCCTGGGTGATCACCGAGCTCATGCCACACCTCCGATCGCGAGTGGCGTGCGCGTGCGGCTGGCGGCCTCGCGGGCGAAGCGGATCAGGTGCGCGAGGACGAATCCGGCGAAGGCGAAGCCGGTGACGAAGAAGCCCAGCGGATACGGCTGGTAGTAGGCCGCGATCAGCCCGGCCCAGCACGCCGTTAGGCCGAGTACCACCGACAGCACAAGGCTCAACCCGGGCCTGGAGGTGAGCTGTTGGGCGGTCGCGGGCGGGATCACCATCAGCGCGAACACCAGCAGAGTGCCGGTGATCTGGCTGGCCTCGGCCGTCGCCGCGCCCAGCAGCACCAGGAACAGCGCGCTCAGCGCCCGGACCGGAACGCCGCGCCCGGCGGCCACCTCCGGGTCGACGGAGGCGAACAGCAGCGGACGCCCGATCACCGCCAGCACGACCAGCACCACCGCGCCGATCACCGCGAGGGTCACCACCTGGCCGGTGGTGATGCCCAGGAAGTCGCCGAACAGCAGCGCCGCCGGCCCCTCCAGCAGGCCCTTGTACAGGCTGATGAAGAGGTAGCCGCAGGCCAGCGCGAACGCCTGGACCGTACCGGTGACGGCGGACTCCTCCGCCCCGTTCTCCCGGCCCCCGCGCCGCAGCGCCGCTATCACCAGGGCGGCGGCGACGCAGAACCCGAAGTAGCCGAGCGTGGTGGAGAATCCGAGCAGGATCGCCAGGGACGCGCCCGGGAAGGCCGCCACCGACAGCGTGTGCCCGGCGAAGGTCTGCCGTCGCAGCACCATGAACCAGCCCACCACCGCGCACACCACGGCCACGATCAGGCCGGCCCGGAACGCGTTCACCATGTACAGGTACGACCACATGTCCTGGAAGTCCGCGACCAGGTCCCAGGAGAACACTGGCGATGAGGCGTCAGATGCCAGCGGCATCCCCACCACCTCCCTCGCCGTGCCGGTCGGTGTGGACGGCCGGGGCCTCCGGCTGGCCGACCACCACCAGCCGCCCGTCGCCCGTGCGCAGCACCTCGACGGGCGTGCGGTACAGGCGGGTCAGCGTCTTGGAGGTGATCACCCCGGCCGGGGTGCCGGCCATCGCGCCGCCCTCGGCGATGTAGACCACCCGGTCCAGGTGGTGGAGTATCGGGTTCACGTCGTGGGCGACCATCACCACCGACACGCCCTCCTGGTGGCAGATCCGCCCGAGCAGCGCGGCGATGGCGCCCTGGTTGGGCAGGTCCAGGCTGTCCAGCGGTTCGTCCAGCAGCAGCACTTGGGGACGGCGTATCAGCGCCTGGGCGATCAGCAGTCGCTGCTGCTCACCGCCCGAGCACTGACCGATCGGCCGGTGCGCGTACCCGCTGGCGCCGACCAGCTCCACGACCTGCTCCACGCGTTCACGCGCCGCCCGGTGCTTCGCCCGGCCCAGGCCCGGGACGGGGACCCCCCACCGATCCCCGTCCAGGCCCAGCCGCACCACATCCACCCCGCGGATGCGGACGCTCGCGTCGAAGTTGCGGCGTTGCGGCAGGTAGCCCACCGCGGTGCTCCGCTCGCCGGGTGCCGCGCCGAGCACGCGGACCTCGCCGGCCGCCGCCGGGAGGATCCCGAGCAGTACCTTGACCAGGGTGGACTTGCCGACCCCGTTGGGGCCGAGCACGGCGGTGAACTCCCCGGCCCTCACTGCCAGATCGACACCCGACCACAGCGTCCGGCCGCCCACGCGCACGGCGGCCCCGCGCAGCGACAGCACCGGCTCCCCGCCAGGCGCGGTGCGCTCCATGTCCGTACGGATCTCTTCGATCGGGTGGATGCTCACTTGCCCGTCGCCTGCTTCAGCGCGTCCGCGATGCCCTGCAGCTGCTGGGTCTGCCAGTCCTGGAAGGTGGCGCCGGCCGGCGCGAGGGTCTCGGTGACCTGGGCGACCGGGATGCCCTGCGCCTTGGCCGCGTTGACCTGGGCCACGACATCGGGGTTGGAGTTCTGGGAGTTGTAGACGTAGATCTTGATCTGCTTGCCGGAGATCTGCTGGTCGATGGCGGCCTTGTCGGCGGCGGTCGGGTCGGTGCCCTCGCTCTCCGCGTCCAGGAACGTCTCGGGCGTCAGCATCTTCAGGCCAACGCTCTCCGCGAGCGGCGTGACGATCGACTCCGAGGCGCCGATCGGGGTGCCCGCGTACTTCGTCTTGATGTCGGCTTCGAGCTGGTTGTACTTGGCCAGGGTCTGGGTGGTGAAGGTCTGCTTCTGCTGGTCGAAGTAGGCCGCGTCGGCCGGGTCTATCTTCTTGTAGTCGGCGGTGATCTGGTCGATCACCTTGGTGACGCTCTCCGCCGAGTACCACTGGTGCGGGTTGTCGCCCTCCTTCTTGCCCAGCAGGTCCCCGACCTTGAGCGCGGTGCGGCCGGAGGCGGGGCTCGCGGAGAGCAGCTTGTCCGACCAGGCGTCATAGCCGATGCCATTGGTGATCGCGTAGTCCGCGCCCGCGACCGTGCGGCCGTCGGCGGCGGTCGGCTCGTAGGAGTGCGGGTCGGTGTCCGGGTTGGTGATGACGCTCGTCACCTTCACGTGGGCACCACCGAGCTGGGTGGCGATGCTGCCCCAGAAGTTCTCCGCCGCCACCACCTGGATCACCTTCGAGCCCCCTCCACTGCTCGGACCACCGGAGGCGCTCTTCGCCGACGAGCTGGTCGAGCACGCACTGGTGGCGGCGAGGGTGGCGACAGCGGCAGCGCCGAGGACGACTCTGAGGGGGCAGCGACGGGCCTTGCTGGACAGGGCGACACGCATGGCAACTCACTCCTTCGAACCCGCTGGCCCGGCCCGAACGGCAGGGTCCAGCTCCGGTGGACACCCGCCACGCTAGCTGGAAACGGTTTTCAAAACCAAGACCAACCAAGGCCCGAAATGGAAACCATTACCAACCTTTAACCGTCCCCAGTCGGTCGTCGGAGGGCCGACACGAGAGGCAGGACGACGCCAGAGTCCGTCCCACCGGTCCCCGGCCAGGCGTCATGCACACACTCGTCGCCGCTGCCGCTGCCTGCGATCCGCACGGTCCAGCCGACCCGTTAGGCTTCGCGCCGAATCCCCCTGGTCGGCAGGGACGCGTGTGAAGGTCGGTGAACCGTGCTCGACGAGACAGCCCCCGGGGCCCGGCCGTCGCGCCGTCCGCGTCCCTCCGACGTGCTGCGACTGGTTCTGCGGATCGTCCTGGCGCTGGCCTTCGGTGCCGTCGCGCTCACGGTCGTCGGCGCGGCGGGGCTGCTGGCGCTGCCCGCCGTGTTGGAGCGCCTGGAGCAGCCCGCGCTCCAGGCCTGGGGCACGGTGCTGGCGGCGGTGGTGATCCAGGGTCTGCCGTTCCTGCTGCTGGGCACGGTGGTCTCGGCGGCGATCGGCGCCCTGGTGCCGGACCGGGTGCTGAGCCGGGTCCTGCCGCGCAACCCCGTGCTGGCGGTACCGGTCGCGGGGGCCGCTGGGGCCGTGCTGCCCGGCTGCGACTGCGCGACCGGCCACCGGGCGAAGACGGGCATGGCCGATGGGCGGCCTTCACCCGGGCGTTGCAGCACGACTTCCTGCACGCCGGCGGGTTCCTGGTCCTCGGAGCCGCCGCCGCGGCGACGTTCAACATCGCCGTACCACCAACCCTGCTGGAGGCCTTCGCCGGTACCCCCTGGCTGGCCGTACCCCTGCTCGGCGTGCTCGCGGTGGTGCTGTCGATCTGCTCCGAGGCCGACGCCTTCGTCGCCGCCTCGCTCTCCGGCTTCTCCCCCACCGCCCGCCTGGCGTTCATGGTCGTGGGACCGATGGTCGACCTCAAGCTGATCGCCCTCCAGGCCGGCACCTTCGGCCGCGCCTTCGCCACCCGCTTCTCCACCACCACCTTCGCCACCGCCCTCCTGGTCAGCGCCATGGTCGGAGGGTGGCTGCTGTGAGGCGCCTGCTGCCCGCCGCGCTGCTCCTGCTGACCGGATCGGCCCTGCTACGCGTCAGCCTGCTCGGCAATCTGTATCTGCGCTACGTGAAGGAAGGCCTGCGACCGGCGCTGATCGCCTCGGGCATCGTGCTCGTGCTGCTCGCCCTCGTCACCGCCGTGCGTGGAATCCGCCCTGACGAGGACGAGCACGACGGCCACGCACACTCCGCCGCCGGACCGAGGGCGGCCTGGTTGCTCGCCCTGCCCGCGGCCATGCTGCTGCTCTTCGCCCCGCCGGCTCTCGGCTCCTATACCGTTGCCCGGGACGGCTCCGGCGTGATCGCCAAGCGCACCACCTTCCCGGCACTCCCGGCTCAGGACCCGGTCCCGCTCTCGCTGACCGACTTCGCCGGTCGGGCGGTCTGGGACGGCAGCCAGTCCCTCAAGGGCCGTACCGTACGCCTCACCGGCTTCGTCACCCCCGTGGGCGCCACCACCTGGCAGCTCAGCCGCATCATCGTCAGCTGCTGCGCCGCTGACGCCCGCGTGGTGAAGGTCGAGATCCACGGGCTCCCGGCCCCGGCCACCGACACCTGGGTCACGGTCACCGGGGTCTGGCGGCCCGGCACCGCAACCCCCGCCCTGGACGCCACCGCGATGACACCCGTCGCCCGGCCCGACCGCCCTTACCGGGACACACCGCAGCCCTGAACTCCGTGGTCGGGACCAGGCAGTGCCGGCTGCGCAGAGTCCGCTCGCTGTGCCCCACACAGCGTGCGCAGCCGGCCTCGGGACCGGACACGGACGAGTTCGCGAGCGTGCAGGCCGCCGGCACCGAAACCCCCGGTTCCGCGCGGCCCTCCGAACCCTCGTCCGGCCCCGGCTTCCCAGCCAACCAGAGGCATCGGCCCGAAGTGACGGCGTTGCCGAGACCTTGCTCAGCGTTTGGCAGGCACTTGACCTGCCGGCCTACTGCCGGTGGGGAGGTCTCGTGAGGGCGCGCGGGGCCGCCGCTGTGCCGGGATGTGTGGTGGGCATCCGCCCCCCCGGCCCGTCGGCGACCTCTCAGATCGGAGGGCAACCCCCGGGGCCCTGTCCGGGGTTTCGGGCGTCCCTCCGCAGGCACCGCCTAGACTCGCTCTCGGCCGCGTGCTGGGGTGCGGCCGTACCTCTGCTTCCTGCAGCGAAGGAGCGTCCGGCCGCCATGGCTGACGAGACCGCCGTCGAGGCCCGGCCGCACCCGGTTGCGGACGCCGACCGCACCCGCCGCCGGGTCCGCTCGCCCGGCTCGCTCGAAGCGCTGGTCGCCGGGATACTCGCCGTGCTGGTCGGACGCCAGTTCCTGGGCGGTTGGACGGGACCGGCGTGGCTGGAGGCCTGGGGAGCGGTCTTCGTCGCCGTCTGCGTGCAGGCGCTGCCGTTCCTGCTGCTCGGCGTGGTGCTGTCGGCCACGATCGCCGCGTTCGTCCCAGCCCACCTGCTGGAGCGGGCGCTGCCGCGGAACCCGTTGCTCGCCGTACCGATCGCCGGCGCGGCCGGGGTGGTGCTGCCCGGCTGCGAGTGCGCCTCCGTGCCGGTGGCCGAGCGGCTGATCGCGCGCGGGGTGGCGCCGGCCGCCGCGCTGGCGTTCCTGCTCTCCTCACCGGCCGTCAACCCGGTGGTCCTGGTGGCCACCGCCGTCGCCTTCCGGGGCCAGCCCGAGCTGGTGGCGGCGCGCTTCCTCGCCTCCCTAGCCACGGCGGTCGTCATGGGGCTGCTCTGGGCCCGGTTCGGCCGCCCGGAGTGGCTGCGGCCCCGGGTGCCGTCGAACGGTCCGACCGGCTGGGCGGCCTTCCGCGCCTCGCTGGAACACGACTTCCTGCACGCCGGCGGCTTTCTGGTGATCGGCGGGATGACGGCCGCCACCCTCAACGTCGCCGTGCCGCGCGACCTGCTCAAGGGCATGGCCGGCCTGCCGGGCGTCGACGTCCTGGCACTGGCCCTGCTGGCGGTCCTGCTCGCGGTCTGCTCGGAGGCGGACGCCTTCGTCGCGGCCGGACTGAGCGGCTTCTCCCCCACCGCCCGGCTGGCGTTCATGGTCGTCGGCCCGATGGTGGACGCCAAGCTGATCGCCCTCCAGGCCGGCACCTTCGGACGGGCCTTCGCCTGGCGCTTCTCCACCGCCACGTTCGCCGTCGCCGTGACCGCGGCGGCCGTGACCGGCTGGTGGCTGCTGTGAGGCGCGAAGTCCGGGCGCTGCTGCACATCCTGGTCGGTGCGGCGGTGCTGCACATCTCGCTCTTCAGCGAGCTGTACCTGCGCTACGTCCGCAAGGGCCTGCGGCCGTACCTGATCGCAAGTGGCGTGCTGCTCGTCGCGGTCGGGCTCGTCGGCGCGGTCAGCGCCGCGCGGAAGCTGCGCCGCCCCGGTCACGACGGGCATGACGACCACCACGGGCACGACCACGGCGCGCCCCGCACGGCGTGGCTGCTGCTCCTGCCCGTACTGGCGATCTACCTGCTCCAGCCCCGGGCGCTCGGCGCCTTCACCGTGCAGCACTCGGACAACACCGCCGTCAAACCCGCCGAGGCGGCGGGCGGCTTCGCACCGCTGCCCACGACCGACCCGGTCAGCATGCGGCTCGCCGACTTCGACTCCCGCGCGCTCTGGGACAGCGGCGGTTCGCTCAAGGGCCACCGGATCCGGCTCACCGGCTTCGCCACGCCCGGCCCCGGCGACGGGACTTGGGACCTCGCCCGGCTGACGATCTCCTGCTGCGCCGCCGACGCGTCGAGCAGCAAGGTCGTGATCCGCGGCGTCGACGCACCGCCCGAGGGCACCTGGGTCGAGGTGACCGGCGAGTGGCAGCCGGACGGGGCGAGCGGCCAGGACGGCGCGGTTCCCATCCTGACCGCGAACCAGGTCCGCCGGATCGCCGAACCGGAGAACCCCTATGAGTGAGCGCCCGTCGGCTCCGACCGGCACACCCACGGGCCTCCGTAGCGGCACGGCCACCGTACTCACGCTCGGTGTCGTCGCCGCGCTCGCCTTCATGCCCGCCGTCCCCGACCACCGGAGCGGCCCGGTCACGCCCGACGCCGCGTCCACGCCCAGCGCCGACGCGACGGATCCGACCGTCACCGTGCTCGGCGACGGTTCGACTTCCGACACCGGCCCGCAGCCGGCCCAGCCCCCGGTGGCCAGGCTCAAGCCCGGTGAGGTGCCGCCGCAGTTCGTGGTCTTCTCCTTCGACGCCCCCACCGAGGACGACGACCACCTGTTCTCCCGCGCCCGCACGGCGGCCAGGGCGAACGGCGCCGAGGTGACCTTCTTCCTGCGCGGCGTCGACCTGCTCCCCGCCGCGAAGCGCTGGCAGTACCAGCCGCCGCAGCACGAGGCCGGCACCGCCGCCGTCCCCTTCCCCACCGACGCCCAGGTCCGCGCGACCCTGCAACAGCTCGGCCGGGCCTGGCTGGACGGCGACGAGATCGCCGACGGCTTCATCGGCCAGTTCTGCGGCCCCGGAGGGGCCCGGGACTGGTCGACCGCCGACTGGCAGAGCGAGATCGGCCAGGGCTACTCGATGGTGAACTTCTGGAAGACCGGGACCGGCTTCACCGATCTCCCCCCGCTGCCCTTCGACTACCAGACCGAGCTGGCCGGCGGCCGCGCCCCGTGCCTGGAGGGCCGGACGAACCTGCTCCCCGCCGAGAAGGACGCCGGCTGGCGCTACGACGCCAGCTCACCGGGCGACGCCCAGCGCTGGCCGACGCAGACCGACGGCATCTGGGACTTCCCGCTCCAGCGGATCCCCGACGCCTCCGGCACACACGAGGTGCTCTCCACCAACCAGCCGCCGCAGACGTACCTGAACGCCTTCGACGGCGTCTACCACGGCAGCCACGCGCCCCTCGTCATCGACACCGACCTCGACCCCCGACACGCACCCCAGCTCCAGACCGCCGAGGCGACGATGAAGGACCTCTGCCACCGCGACGGCGTCCGCTGCGTCTCCTTCCGCCAACTCGCCGACTGGCTCGACGCCCAGGACCCGGCCGTCCTCAACCGCCTCCGCGCGCTCGCCCCAAACACCGCGCCCAATTGGACCGCCGTCGTACGACCGTAGCGCTTCGAGCCGGTCCTACCGGAGGGCGTGCCGGTAGTACCCGAAGCGGTTCAGGATCAGCAGGGCGATCACCAGGTACCAGACGGTGGGAGCTGCACCAGGCCGTGCGGGATGCAGGCATGCCGGACCGATCCCGTGACCGCAGAGTACCGATCCGTCCAGCAGCCACGGAAGACCTAGATGAAGATGATTATCACCGCCACTCTGTCCTCGCTCCCAACTTGACGGCGAGCAGACAACATCTCGCCGCCGATCGGTGGCGAGCGGACTGAGGGACGGTCACCTTGATGGAGACGAGTCTCGGCAGCGCCCGGCACCTCCCGGTGACACCGGCGGAAACCCCGCCGCGCTGGAGGACAGCGCTGCTGATCGCGGTACCGGCGGTCGGCGCGACGGCCGCCCTGGTGCGGGTGTGGAATGCGGGCGGTGTGCAGACCTGGCGCACCGTCATGGTCGCCATCGTGGTGCAGGGCGTGCCGTTCCTGGTCCTGGGCACCGTGGTCTCGGCCGCGATCGGGGCGTTCGTCCCCGAACGGGTTTTCACCCGGGTGCTGCCGCGCAACCCGGCGCTCGCCGTGCCGGTGGCTGGAGTGGCCGGAGCCGTCCTGCCAGGCTGCGAATGCGCATCCGTCCCCGTGGCCGGCAGCCTGATGAGACGAGGGGTGGCTCCGGCAGCAGCCCTGGCGTTCCTGCTCTCCGCGCCCGCCGTCAACCCGGTGGTACTGGTCGCCACCGCGATCGCCTTCCCCGGCAAGCCGGAGATGGTGCTGGCCCGCCTGGTGGCCTCGCTCCTCACGGCGGTCGTGATGGGCTGGCTGTGGGTGGCGTTCGGCCGGCCCGAGTGGCTGCGGCTGCCGAAGGGCCCGGCCGGTCACGGCGAGGGCACGCGCAACCCGCTGGAGGAGTTCCGGCGCGGCCTGCAGCACGACTTCCTGCACGCCGGCGGCTTCCTGGTGGTCGGCGCCGCGGCGGCCGCCACCTTCAACGTGCTCGTCCCGCCGTCGGTGCTACGGACCTTCGCCGACGAACCCTGGCTGGGCGTACCGGCGCTGGCCTTCCTCGCCGTGGTGCTGGCGGTCTGCTCCGAGGCGGACGCCTTCGTCGCCGCCTCGCTCACCGGCTTCTCCCCCATTGCCCGACTGGCGTTCATGGTGGTCGGCCCGATGGTCGATCTCAAGCTCATCGCCCTCCAGTCCGGCGCCTTCGGACGGGCGTTCGCCATCCGCTTCTCGTCCGCGACCTTCGTGGTCGCCGTCCTCGCCAGCATCCTGATCGGAGGGGTCCTGCTGTGAAGACCACCCTTCGGGGCCTCGCCCCGTCCCTGCTCGTCGCCCTGGTCGGCGCGGCCCTGCTGCGGATCACCGTCGGCAGCGACGTGTTCCTGCAGTACGTGAAGGAAGGCCTGCGCCTCCCGCTGATCGGCTCCGGATTCGTCCTGGTGGGGCTCGGGATCGCGGGCGTGGTACGGCGCCTGACGAAGCGCCGCCGTGAGCCGGTGATGCGGTTCGGTCGGGACGCCGAGGGCAACGCGGTCTGGCACCGGCCCGCCGACCACGATGCGCACGGGCACGGGCACGATCACGACCACGGCCCCCGGGTGGCATGGCTGCTGACCATCCCCGCCGTACTGCTGCTCTGCCTCGCCCCTCCCCCGCTGGGCTCGTTCAGCGCCTCCCGGGACGGCGCCGACGCCGTCGTCGAGCAGACCGGCTACGCCCCGCTGGCCGCATCCCCTGCCACAGGTGCGTCCGGCGCCACCGACCCCTGGGTCGGCGTGGTCACCCCGATGTCGCTCACCGAGTTCATCGGTCGCAGCCGCAACCCGGAGCGGAGCCTGGAGGGCCGCAAGGTCCGGCTTACCGGTTTCGTCTCCCCCGGCACGCAGCCCGGCGAGTGGTACCTCAACCGGCTGGTCGTCAGCTGCTGTGCGGCGGACGCCCGTCGCCTGCGCGTCCTCGTGCACGCCGACGACCCGGCCCCCGCCACCGACAGCTGGGTGGACCTCACCGGCACCTGGAGGCCGGCCCCGGACGCCCCCGCCACTGCCGCGCCGCGCATCGACGCCTCCGAACAGCACGCCGTCCCCCAGCCACGCGCCCCGTACCGGGACCTGCCGCCCTCGGACCGGTAGCCGCCACCTGGCGCAGGCGTCGCCGTGGGCCTCCCAGCAGGGCCCCGGCGGGGAAAAGGTCCTCAGGCGCCTTCGCCCCAACTCGCCTCAGCTCTTGGGCAATTCATGGGCAAAGCCCGGTAAAGGCTGCGAACGACGCCTTGAGGGCACCGACAACCCGTCAGTAACGTCATGAGCACGCCACACGACCAGCTGCTCATGCGGCGGAACCTCCGGCATGGCGTAGGCCTGCCATGCCGTCACCCCCTGCGGCTGTCCCCGGGGACGTCCCCCACCTCCCGTACAGCGCAAGCACCAGCCGGTCCCACGGCCATCCGCCGGGACCGGCCCGCACATGCCGTGATCCGTCAGCACGGGCCCGAGCCCGTACCGGCGAGCACCCCCATGCCGGCACCGGCCGCGCCCTCACCCCACGGAGGGTCGACACTTGCGCCACCACACCCCCAGCGGCCCGCGGCTGCCCAAGCCGCGCAGACTCTTCGCCGCCCTGCCCGCCCTGGCCCTGGCCGCCACCGGCCTGCTCGCCGTCACTGCGCCCACCGCGACCGCGACCGCAGCCTCCGACAGCGCGCCGCACTCCGCCGTCGCCACCAAGCGGTTGTGCGCCGCCCCCAGCCACCCCGGCGAGATGGCCTGCCTCGCACTCGCCCGCACCGACATCGCCCAACAGGCCACCCCGGCACCGGACATCACGCCATCCGGCTACGGCCCGAGCGACCTCGCCTCCGCGTACAACCTCCCCGCCTCGGCCGGGTCCGGCGCCACCGTCGCCATCGTCGACGCCCAGGACGACCCCAACGCCGAGTCCGACCTCGCCGCCTACCGCTCCCAGTACGGCCTGCCGGCCTGCACCACCGCCAACGGCTGCTTCAAAAAGGTCGACCAGCGCGGCGGCACCAGCTACCCGACGGCTGACAGCGGCTGGGCCGGCGAGATCTCGCTCGACGTCGACATGGTCAGCGCGGTCTGCCCCAACTGCCACATCCTGCTGGTCGAGTCCGACGACGCGAACATGGGCAACCTGGGCGCCGCCGTCAACACCGCCGTCTCGATGGGCGCCAAGTACGTCTCCAACAGCTACGGCGGCTCCGAGGACTCCACCGACCCCAGCTCGGACTCCAGCTACTTCAACCACCCCGGCGTCGCCATCACCGTCTCCTCCGGCGACTCCGGCTACGGCGTCGAGTACCCAGCCGCCTCCCAGTACGTCACCGCGGTCGGCGGCACCAGCCTCAACCGTGCCTCCAACGCCCGTGGTTGGAACGAGTCCGTGTGGGGCAGCAGCTCGGGCGGCAACGGCGCCGGCTCCGGCTGCTCCACCTACGACCCCAAGCCCGCTTGGCAGAAGGACACCGGCTGCAGCAAGCGCACCGTCGCGGACGTCTCCGCCGTCGCCGACCCGGCCACCGGCGTCGCGGTCTACCAGACCTACGGCGGCTCCGGCTGGAACGTCTACGGCGGCACCAGCGCCTCCTCCCCGATCATCGCCGCCGTCTACGCCCTCGCCGGCACCCCGGCCGTCGGCACCACCCCGGCGTCCTACCCCTACGCCCACACCTCGTCCCTCAACGACGTCACCAGCGGCGCCAACGGCAGCTGCTCCCCGTCCTACCTGTGCACTGCCGGCGCTGGCTATGACGGCCCGACCGGCCTCGGCACCCCCAACGGCACCGCCGCCTTCACCTCCGGCGGCAGCACCGGCGGCAACACCGTGACCGTCACCAACCCCGGCAATCAGAGCAGCGCCCAGGGCTCCTCGGTCAGCCTGCAGATCCACGCCAGTGACTCCGCCTCCGGCCAGACCCTCAGCTACACCGCGAGCGGCCTGCCCGCCGGACTGTCCGTCAACTCCAGCACCGGCCTGATCACCGGTACCGCCAACACGGCCGGCAGCTACACCGCGACCGTGACCGCCACCGACGGCACCGGCGCCAGCGGCTCCACCACCTTCGGCTGGACCGTCACCGGCAGCGGCGGCGGCTGCACCGCCGCTCAGCTGCTCGGCAACCCCGGCTTCGAGACCGGCAGCGCCGCGCCCTGGACCGCCAGCGCCGGCGTCATCGACAACAGCAGCAGCGAGCCCGCGCACAGCGGCAGCTGGAAGGCCTGGCTCGACGGCTACGGCACCACCCACACCGACACGCTGTCCCAGTCGGTGACCATCCCCGCCGGCTGCAAGGCCACCCTCAGCTTCTACCTGCACATCGACACCGCCGAGACCGGCACCACCGCCTACGACAAGCTGACCGTCCAGGCGGGCACCACCACCCTGGCCACCTTCAGCAACCTCGACGCCGGAAACGGCTACACCCTGCGCAGCTACGACCTCTCCTCCCTCGCCGGCCAGACCGTCACCGTCAAGTTCACCGGCACCGAGGACTCCTCCCTCCAGACCAGCTTCGTCATCGACGACACCGCCCTCACCACCTCCTGACCCACCGACAGCCGGAGGGGCCGCAGCTCGTGCGAACTGCGGCCCCTCCGCCGCCACTCCGGCAGTTCAGCCGATCACGCGGCCGGTCGAAGCCCGCACCTGGCCAGGGCCTGTGCTATCCGAGCGATCGGGTAGCACAGGCCTCGTGCTCTTACGGGCTTCGTCACAGCCGAGCTCGGCGAAGCGTGGCGACTCGGCCGTGCCATCGTCAGCCGCCGTGCCCCGATGCCCGGGCATGACGTCTCAGGACTCGGGAGTCAGCAGGCCACGCTCGTAGGCGCGGACCAGGCGGCGTGGCACGAGGTGCTCGCGGCCGTCAATGGTGATCGGCACCAGCTGGGGCGTGGTCGCCTTCCAGTTGGCGCGGCGGTGCCGAGTGTTGCTGCGGGACGTCTTGCGCTTGGGGACGGCCATGCCGGGTTCCTCCTGATGGGTGGGCTGGTAACGCGTGGGAGTGGTCGTGGTCCTGCTGGAGCCCGTACTCGTCCCACGCCGGGAACGGGTCCTCGAACGCCGTCCAGACGTGCGGCCCGGCCGCGAACTCGACATCGTCCAGCAGGCAGTGGGCGAGTGCGGCGCGCAGCTCGTCCGTGCGCAGACCGGTGCCGATGAACACCAGCTCCTGGCCGTTGTGCACCTGCTCGTCGCCGAGGCCGCTCAGCACTGTGGCGTCGGTCAGAGTGGCCAGGTCCGTCGCCGGGCTCATGCTCGAGCGCATGCCGGATGGCTCGAAGCGGGCGACTGAACCGGCGTGGGACCACAGGCCGGTGACGGTCGGCCGGGAGGCCAGCCAGAAGAATCCCTTCGAGCGCAGTACGGTGCCGAATTCCCCCGCGTCGAGCCTGCGGCTCACCAACTCCCACAGCCGGCCGGGGTGGAAGGGCCGCTCCGCGCGGAAGACCAGGCTGCTGATGCCGTACTCCTCGGTTTCCGGCACGTGGTCGCCATTGAGCTCGGCCACCCAGCCCGGAGCCTCCTGGGCCTTCGCCAGGTCGAAGAGCCCGGTGCCCAGGAGTTCGGCGGGCGGGACCTTGCCTGCGGTCGCGCGGACGACCCGCGCCGCGGGGTTGAGTCGGCTCAGCGCGGCGGCGAGCCGGTCGGCCTCCTCCGCTGTGACCAGGTCGGTCTTGTTCAGGACCAGCACGTCGGCGAACTCGACCTGGTCCATCAGCAGGTCGCTGACAGTGCGTTCGTCGTCCTCGTACTGGTCGAGGCCGCGCGCCGTCAGCTCGTCGCCGCCGCGCAGCTCGGGCAGGAAGTTCGCGGCATCGACCACGGTGACCATGGTGTCCAGGCGGGCGACGTCGCCGAGGGTGGCGCCGTCGTCGCGGGCGAAGGCGAAGGTGGCCGCGACGGGCATCGGCTCGGAGATGCCGCTGGACTCGATCAGCAGGTAGTCGAAGCGCCCGACCCGGGCGAGCCGGTCCACCTCCTCCAGCAGGTCGTCGCGCAGCGTGCAGCAGATGCAGCCGTTGGTCATCTCGACCAGGCGTTCCTCGGTCCGCGAGAGCGCTCCACCGCCCTCGCGGACCAGCGCGGCGTCGATGTTGATCTCGCTCATGTCGTTGACGATGACCGCGACCCGCAGGCCCTCGCGGTTGTTCAGCAGGTGGTTGAGCAGCGTGGTCTTGCCCGCACCGAGGAACCCGGACAGCACGGTGACCGGGAGCCGGCCGCTCACCGGCCGGCCTTCACGGCGGTCGGGGCACCGGAGACGTACGGCAGCAGGGCCATCTCGCGGGCGTTCTTGATGGCCCTGGCCATGGCGTTCTGCTGCTGGACGGTGAGGCGGGTGACCCTACGGCTTCGGATCTTGCCGCGATCGGAGATGAACTTCCGCAGGAGGTTCGTGTCCTTGTAGTCGATGTAGGTGATCCGCGCTTCGTGCAGCGGATTGGGGCGCGCCTTGCGAGCCCGGCGGGCGGGGGCGATCTTGATCACAGCTTCCCTGTTTCTGGTGAGAGTTGCGTACGCGTCAGGCGCCGACGGGATCGAGCAGTTCCTCGAAGGCGTCCGGCAGGGCCTTCCAGCCCGACTCGCCGGCCGCGAGTTCGGCGTCGGTGAGCAGGCAGTGGTCGAGCAGCTCGGTGATCCCGTCCGCGTCCAATCCTTCGGCGGTGAAGCTCAGTTGCTGCACGCGGTCGCCGTGCACGGCGTCCCAGTCGAGCGCCGCGGCGGCACGCCGCGCCGGCGGGTAGAGCTCCCAGGCCGCGTCCGGCAGCGTGGCCAGCCATGGACCGCACTCCTCCACCGCCAGATTGGCCCCCGCCGCGTCCCACGCGAGCATCAGGTCGGGGCGATTGGCGAGCCAGAACCGTCCGCGGCTGCGCTGCGCGGCCGGGACCAGCTGGTCGAGCACCGCGTAGAGCCGCTCCGGGTGCAGCGGCCGGCGGCGCTCCCACACGAGCGTGGCCACGCCCGCCTCGTCGGCGGCCTGCGGCAGCAGGGCCAGCGCCGGGTTGACCCGGTCACGAGCGGCCGCCACGTCGAATCCCCCGAGCGCCGCACGAACCAGGGCTCCGGTTCCCAGCCGCGCGGCACGGGCGGTCGGGTGGAGCTGACGCAGCATCGCGATGCCCGCGCGCAGCTCCGCTGTCCCAGCAGCCTGCTCGGGGTGGGAGAGGGCCAGCACGTCGGCGTACTCGATCTGGTGGGCGAGCGCCTCCGCCACCGTGCGGTCGTCGTCGCCACAGGTGTGCAGGCGATGCTCGAAGAGCTGGTCCGAGACCGACAGTTCCGGGACGACCCGCAGCGGGTCCACGGCCGTGACCACGCCGACCACGTCCACCACCTCGTGCATGCACCGGTCGTCGGCCTCCCCGCCCGCTATCACCTCGACCAGCGGGTGCGGGTCGCTACCGCCCCACAGCTCCACCACCGCGAGGCGGTGCCTCCCGGCGTCGGCGATCTTCAGCAGTTCGGGCAGCAGGTCCTCCCGCAGCGCGCAGCACGGGCAGTCGTTGGTGAGCGGCACGTGGGCCTCGCCCAGCGGGCCGGAGGCGTCCCAGGCCTTCCGGTCCACCCTGCCCTCGCCGGCCGCGCTCAGGTCGTGGTGCAGGACCACCGCACCCTCGCAGCCGGCGAGCAGCTCCAGGACGGCCTGACGCCGCTCGGCCTCGTGCAGGCCGGCAACCACCACCACGGGCAGCAGGCTCTGTTGGGACACGGGTCTTCCTTTCTCAGGCACCGCACCGGCGTCGGCCGGTGCAACAGGTCGGGGGTCGCACCCCGAGCCGCACGGACCGGGAGAGTCCGCGCGGCACGAGGCGCAACCGGTTCGCGAGGCGTGCTACCAACTGGCCTTGCGCACACCGGGAAGGAACCCGGCGTGCGCCTGCTGGCGTACACCGATGCGGGAGAGCCCGAAGGCGCGCAGGTAGCCGCGCGGGCGGCCGTCGACCGCATCGCGGTTGCGGACCCGGGTGGCGCTGGCGTCGCGCGGCTGGCGCTGCAACTCGGCCTGCGCGGCCCGGCGTTCCTCGGGAGGGGTCGCGGGCGAGGCGATCAGGCGCTTGAGCTCGGCCCGGCGCTCGGCGTAGCGGGCGACGACCAGCCGGCGCTGCTCGTTCTTGGCGATTTTGCTGCGCTTGGCCATCAGACCTTCTCTCCCCGGGCACGCATGACGGCGACGGCCTTCTCGATGCCGAGCTTGTCGACGGTCTTGATGCCCTTGGCGCTGAGCGTCAGGCGGACGAACCGGCCCTCGCTCGGCAGCCAGTAGCGCTTGGTCTGGATGTTCGGGTCGAAGCGGCGCCTGGTGCGGCGGTGCGAATGGGAGATGGCGTTGCCGAACCCGGGCTTGCGGCCGGTGAGCTGGCAGTGGGCGGACATGGCGACTCCGTGCCGGTGAGGACAGCGGCGGCAGACGGGGCCGGCCCATGGGAATGCCGCCGCTGCCGCGAACGTTGAGCCGACACTACCCTAGATGAAAACGAAAACCATTACGCTAGGGTGAGGCCCACACCAGCCCGCCACACCAGGAAGGACCCCGATGGCCCGCAACGAACTGCGTCCGATCATCAAGCTCCGCTCCACCGCCGGCACCGGCTACACGTACGTGACCCGCAAGAACCGCCGCAACGACCCCGACCGGCTGGTCCTGCGCAAGTACGACCCCGCCGCCCGGCAGCACGTCGACTTCCGCGAAGAGCGCTGACCACCCACCCCGCCTACCGCCCGGAGAATCCCATGCAGCCCGGCATCCACC
Source organism: Kitasatospora sp. NPDC056531 (assembly GCF_042794375.1). Taxonomy (NCBI): domain Bacteria; kingdom Bacillati; phylum Actinomycetota; class Actinomycetes; order Kitasatosporales; family Streptomycetaceae; genus Kitasatospora; species Kitasatospora sp. NPDC056531. The sequence continues at coordinate 217,549 of NZ_JBHTTU010000006.1, forward strand.
CCGCCTATCGTTCCGTCGTCTTCCGCGACAAGGCCGGCAACCTCGCCTTCCTCACCCGCTCCACCGCCACCAGCGACAAGACCATCGAGTGGGAGGACGGCCACACCTACCCCGTCATCGACGTCGAGATCTCCTCCGCCAGCCACCCCTTCTACACCGGCAACGCCCGCGTCCTGGACACCGCTGGCCGCGTCGAACGCTTCCAACGCCGCTACGGCCTCACCGGCTCCAAGCCCGGCGCCGCGAGCTGACACACACCGACTCGTCCGGTGTACCAAGGAGGAATGAGTTGACCCCGCAGGGCGAGCCCCGCCCGCTGCCCGTCACCGTGCTCGGTGGCCTCGCCACCGGTGTCCGAGACTGCGTCGCCGACCTGGCGCGCATCGAGGTCCCGGCGCTTGCGGTGCTCGCCGTGCGGGTCGGCTCCGACGGCCGTACGGTCTCCTGGCAGGTGTACGAGCGCCGCGGGCCGGTCGGCGGGGGCACGATGTCGCCGTCGCGGCCGTGCTCCCCCAACGCGCTGCCGCCGGCCCTGCTCACCGTCCTGCTGCGGCTGGCACGCACCGCCCGCTACCGACACCTGCTGCTCACCCTGCCACCAGGCATGGCGCCGGACCTGGTCGCCCTGGATGTGGCGGAAGACCACATCCGTGGGCAGGCACTCGCCGACTACCTGCGCATCGACACGGTCGCCGCCTGATCACACGATCGTGGACTCCATCAAACGCGGGGCAGCTCAAACACTGGAACCTGCCGGTCACCCGCGGCGATCACATCCACCCACGGCATGGCGTGCAGTAGTCGACCAACTCCACTCGCCAGTCCAGGCGTCAACTGTTCGGCAGACAGATGAAAAGGAAATACGGCTCCAGACGCCGCCTTCCGGCTCGTCACCCTCATTCATCACCGCTATCGGATTCGACTCATCGCACGTCCCGCAATCACCATCGAATGGGCACGACTGCCCCCTTGTGCGCTTTCCAAGGGGATCGCCGCAGTTCACAGGCCCAGGTGGTCGCCCGATTCGCCTCCCCGACGCCATGATCCGCCCCCTGCTGCGCCAGGCCGCTCCACCGTGAAGCTGGGCCCGTCCCGATCACACAAGGAGTCGAATCCCGTGAACCCGACCGACCCTCAGCGCGGACGCGTCTACCGACGCTGCGGCTGCCGTGACACCGACGGCCGCCAGTACGGCGCCCGCTGCCCGAAACTGAACACCCAGCCCGACCACGGCAGCTGGGCCTACGCCGTGGACCTGCCCTCCCTAACCGGCAGGCGCGAGACCCGGCGCCGCAGCGGCTTTCCCGACCAGAACGCGGCCCTCACCTCCCTGCAGAACTTCCTGCTGGCCGAGCGCACCGGCATCGCGACGGACGAGGCCCTGACCGTCGCCGGCTACCTGAGGGAGTGGCTGCTCTCCAAGCAGGAGGTCCTCAAGGCCACCACCTACGCCGGCTACCACCGCCACGTCCACCACGACCTCATACCAGCCTTCGGCCCACTACCCCTGACCGGCCTGCGTGACCGGCACGTCACCACCTGGTCCCGCCGGCAACTAGCCGCCGGCCGAGGACGCCCCACCGTCCACCGCTGCTGCTCCATCCTCTCCAGCGCCATGAACGCCGCCGTCAGCGCCGACCTGCTGGCCCGCAACCCCGCCCGCAACGCCGCGCTGAAGCGTCCGGCCGCACCCGAGCGGCTCTGCTGGACACCACAGCAGGCCTCCGCCTTCCTGCACCACAACGCCGAGACCTACAACGACATCTACGCCGACATCTTCGAGGTCATCCTCGGCACCGGCATGCGCCGCGGCGAGGTCCTGGGCCTGCACTGGCCCGAAATCCACTTCCAGCGACGCATCCTGTTCGTGCGCTGGACCCTGGCCTCGGTGAACAACGCCCGCCTGCACCTGCAAGCACCCAAGACCCGCGCCAGCCGCAACTGGGTCAGCCTCTCCCCCCGCGTCACCGCCGCCCTACGCCGCCAAGCCGCCCGCCACCGCAGCACCCACCCCGGCCAACCCCGCCTCCAGGGCATGGTCTTCACCCGCCCCGACGGCAAACCCATCAACCCCGAGCACCTCCTGCACACCCTGCGCCAACGCTCAGCAGAGATCGGCCTGCCCAAGATCGGCCTTCACGACCTCAGGCACACCGCAGCCACCATCATGATCAGCTCCCAGGTGCCACTCGCCGTCGTATCCAAGACCCTGCGGCACTCCACCCTGGCCACCACCGTCAACATCTACGGCCACCTGCTCCCCCAAGCCGCCCGCGAAGCCGTCACCGCCCTCGCCGACGCACTCGACCACGCAGACCTCCCCCGCGAATGAACTGATGGATCATCAGATGGTGCGATCACCTCGCACCCACCTCACCCGCAAACCTCCAGGTCAGAGCGCCGGACGCGACCACCCTGCGACCACGCGCCCTCCGGAAACGAGTGAGAGCGGGTACCTGGTTTCCCAAGTACCCGCTCTCACAACCGACTTCACAGTCGGGACGACAGGATTTGAACCTGCGACCCCTTGACCCCCAGTCAAGTGCGCTACCAAGCTGCGCCACGTCCCGTGGTCTCGTGCCGTGCGGCGGGGCCTGGGGGGCTCAGCCGGTTGGCTTTTCGACCTTGTCTCCGGTTGTCCCGGCGACGTGGAAAACAATACAGCACGTCGGGGGGTGCTCGCTGCCAGGTTCGGGGCGGGTGGGTCAGGGGGTCGGGTGGCGGGCGTCGTAGGTGAGGAAGGCGGGGCGGCGGGCGGCTAGGAGGAGGACGGCGGCAACGCAGGCGAGGCCGCCGGTGATCACGGAGGTGGCGGGGCTGGTGAGGGCGGCGACGGCGCCGGACTCGAAGTCGCCGAGGCGGGGGCCGCCGGCGACGACGACGGTGAAGATGCCCTGGAGGCGGCCGCGCATCTCGTCGGGGGCGGCGACCTGCATCATCGTGTTGCGGAAGATCATGCTGACGGTGTCCGCGCAGCCGGCCACGGCGAGCAGCAGAAGACCGAGCCAGAGGTTGTGAAGGGCGCCGAAGGCGGCGATGGCGAGGCCCCAGGCGGAGACGGCGGCGAGGACGGCGGCGCCTTGGCGGTGGACCCGGCTGACCCAGCCGGAGAACAGCGCGCCGATCAGGGCGCCGACGGCGGGGGCCGCGACCAGCAGGCCGACGGTGCGGGCGTCGCCGCCGTAGAAGGTGACGGCGATCGCCGGGAAGAGGGCGCGCGGCAGGCCGAAGATCATCGCGGCCAGGTCGGCGAGGAAGCTGGTGCGCAGGTTGGGCTGCTCGCGCAGGAAGCGCAGCCCGTCGAGGACGGAGGCGCGGCCCTTGCGCTCGCCGAGCGGCCGCATGGCGGGCAGGCGCCACATCGCGTAGAGGGTGCCGGTGAAGGCGACGGTGTCGACCAGGTAGGCGGCCTGGGCTCCGTAGACGCCGATCAGGACGCCACCGAGCATCGGGCCGACGGTCATGCCGAGGTTCATGCTGACGGTGGCCAGGGCGTTGGCCGCCGGGAGCTGGTGGCTGGGGACCAGCCGGGGGATCATCGCGGAACGGGCGGGCGAGCTGAGCGCGAAGAACCCGGCCTGGACGGCGACGGCTGCGTAGAGGACGGCGACCAGGCCGAGCCCGGCGATGGCCTGGACGGCGAGGACGGCGGAGACCCCGGCGAGGCCGGCCGAGCCGATCAGGCCCAGCTTGCGCCGGTCGACGGTGTCGGCGATCGCCCCGCCGTACAGGCCGAAGGCGACCAGCGGGACGAATGAGAACAGCCCCACCAGGCCGGTCGCGAAGGCGGAGCCGGTCATCGCGTAGATCTGGACGGAGACGGCCACGGCCGTCATCTGCTGGCCTATGGAGGACACCACCTGCCCGAACCAGACCCGGCGGTAGTCGGGGTGGTCGCGCAGCGGACTGAGATCGGCGAAGGCCCGTCGGTACCAGGGCGCGGGCCCCAGGACCACCTCAGGGGCAGGTCCGGACGACGGGGCGGAATCGGCTGACGGAACGGGGTCGGAGGGCGGGGCAGGATCGGACGCTGGGGCGGGTTCGGAGGGCGGGGCGGGATCGGAGGGCGGGGCGGGATCGGTGGCTGAATTGGCAGGATGATTGGTCGACACAGCCTCCATGCTCCGCCCCGCCCCTGTCCCACTCCGCACCGGGGCCGACACCGGGTCGGACACCGACGCGGACACCGGCACAGACACCGGGTCGACCCCGCGCCCCGCGCCGCCCCGCCAAACCCCCGCCGGACTACCGCGTCAGCACCTGCTTCTCCCCCGCCTCCACCGCGAAGTCCAGCCGGTTGCCCGGCGGCGGGAACGGGCAGATGAAATGGTCCGCGAAGGCGCAGGGCGGCAGGTAGGCCCGGTTGAAGTCCAGAACGGTGCGACCCTCCGCGTCCGGCGCCGGCAGGGTGATGAAGCGGAAGCGGTAGGTGTCGACGCCGCTGGTCGCGTCCGCGATGACGCCGCTGAGGCGCTCGCCGGAGCGGCTGACGGTCAGCGTGCGGTGCTCGCCGGCCACGGTGAACTCGATCTTCCCGGTGACGGCCAGCGGGCGGTCCTTGCCGTCCGCGTTCGGGACGACGACCGACTGCGCCTCGTCGTCGAAGGGGGTGTAGACGGCGGGTACGGCCCACTCGGGGGCGTAGGGGTAGGCGGAGATGCCCGCGAAGGCGGCCCGGCCGGGCGCGGCCGGGTCGAATACCCGCAGGGCGAGCTCGCCCTCACGCTCGATCGGGACGAGCAGCAGATCGCCGAGGACGGCGGTGTCAGCGGCCCGGTCGGTGTCCGGGCGCAGCAGCACCTCGCCGTCCACCGGCCCGTCCGCGCCCGCGACGCTGATGCCGTCGGCTGCAGCCGCCCGCACCCGGACGCCTTCGGCGTCGACCCACCAGTGCCCGGGCAGGCCCGGGACCTCGGCGGGCTCGGGCTCCAGCCAGTGCGTGCCGGTGAGTGCGAGCTGGCCGTGCGGCGCGCTCACCGATGCCGCCCGACTGTCGCTCCAGTGCTTCCAGTCCTCCGCTGCCGTCGCCGTCATCGGTCAACCCTCCCGGTCCGGTCTGCGGACGGCCCGCTGTTCGAGCCGTCCGTCTCGGTCATCCTCGACAACCTCATCCTCCACAACACCGCCCGCCGGGACGGATCATTCCCCGCTCCCGGGAAGCCGCCGATACCGCAAGAAGACTGCAAGGGGACTGCAAGGAGGGTGCAGCACGGCGGCAACACCCGAAGCTCAGCCCTTCAGCGGCCGGAACAGGCCCTCCTGCACCACCGACACCACCAGCTGCCCGTTCCGGTCGAAGATCTGCCCGCGCGCGAGGCCGCGCGCGCCGTGGGCTATCGGGGACTCCTGCTGGTAGAGCAGCCAGTCGTCGGTCCGGAACGGCTGGTGGAACCACATCGCGTGGTCCAGCGAGGCCATGTCGAAGTGCCGGGTGCCCCACAGCGGCTCGACCGGGGCGCGGACCGCGTCCAGCAGCGTCATGTCGCTGGCGTAGGTGAGGGCGCAGACGTGGATCAGCGGGTCGTCCGGCAGCGGGCCGTTGGTGCGCAGCCACACGCCGCTGCGCGCCTCGACGCCCGCCAGCTCCTCCTTGGTCCAGCGCAGCCGGTCGACGTAGCGGATGTCGAAGGGCTGGTGGCGGCTGATGAACGGGGGCAGCTCGCCGAGCCGGGAGCCGACCTCCTCCAGGGCGCTGGGCAGCTCCTCTGGGGCGGCGACCTCCGGCATCGGGTACTGGTGCTCGATGCCGCCCTCCTCCGGTCTGTGGAAGTCGGCGGTGAGCGCGAAGATCGACCGACCGCCCTGGATGGCGAGCACCCGACGGGTGGTGAAGGAGCGGCCGTCGCGGATGCGGTCGACCTGGTAGACGATCGGCACGCCAGGCACCCCGGGGCGCAGGAAGTACGCGTGCAGCGAGTGGACGGGGCGCTCACCCTCCACCGTGCGCCCCGCCGCGACCAGCGCCTGTCCGGCGACCTGGCCGCCGAAGGTGCGCTGCAGCGCCTCCTCGGGGCTGCGCCCGCGGAAGATGTTCAACTCGATCTGCTCCAGGTCGAGCAGATCCACAAGGTCGTCGACGGGGGTACCCATGCGCGCGCTCCCTCTCAGGACTTCGATCGATTCTCCAGCTCAATCGAATTCTCCGGCGACCCGGGTCATTCCCGCGCACCGGACCCGAACGACCAATTCACTCGAACGAGTAATCGATCAAGCGCACAGATGACGGACGACCCGCACCGAACACCTCACGCCTACCCCGCCAACCCCGACTCCCGCACCGTGATGTTGAGCCGCCCGACCAGCCCCAGCCCCGGATCCGCCGTCCCCGGGAGCGTCCGCACCACCCCGTGGTACGCGAACCGGACCGGCCCGCCGAACACCAGCAGATCCCCGCTGCGCAGCTCCAGATCCGTCCACGGCCGGGTCCTGGTCTGGGTGTTCCCGAGCCTGAACACGCAGCCGTCGCCGAGCGAGAGCGAGACCACCGGCGCGTCCGTCCGCTCGTCGCGGTCCTGGTGGAGGCCCATCTTCGCGCCGTGCGGGTAGTGGTTGACGATCGCGATGTCCGGCTCGTACGCCGCCGCTCCCGCGATCCCGCCGACCCGCTCCCCGTACGCGTCCGCCACCGCCCGCCGGGCCAGGTCCCCGAGCAACGGCGGGAACGGCTTGACCGGCGCACCGTCCTCGGCGACCCGCGCGTACCCGTACGGATACCAGTGCCAGCCGAGGCTGACCATCCGCACCGACATCACCCCGCCCGTCGGCATCCGCACCGCGTGCAGCCCGGCCGGCGGGCGCGCCCACTCCCGGCAGGCGGCGATCAGGCGCAGCTGCGCGTCGGGGTCCAGCCAGCCGGGCAGGAGCACGGCCCCGGGCGCGGGCTCGACGCGCTCCCGGGCGGCGGGGCCCCCGGGCAGGTCACCGAACAGCTCGCCCTGGATCACCCCACCATCGTCCCCCACCACCCGGACGGCAGCCCACCCGCCTACGCCCCGCCGATCAACCCCAACTCCCGCGCGCAGGACGGCCAGGCCTCCCACCCCTGCTGCCGCAGGATCTCCTCCCCGACCGTCGTCTGCTCCCGCCGACTCGCACGGTCGGGCCGGTCCGCGAAGTGCAGGCCCCCGGACTCCTCCCAGGTGGACGGCCGGATCTGCAGCCCGCCGTAGAAGCCGTTGCCGGTGTTCGCCTGCCAGTTGCCGCCGCTCTCACACTCGGCGAGCCCGTCCCACACCAGGTCGGCGACCCGCATCGCCGCACCGGCCCGGAGGCCGCCCGAGACGACGACCGTCACCACCGCCACGGCGACGACCATCACCACCGCGACGGCGACGACCATCACCACCGCGACGGCGACCCCCACCCGTACTCCGACTCCCCCGACCCGCTCGTCAGACGATTCCGGCACGGCAGCCGACCCTAGACAGCCCGTACCCCGCCCCACCCCGACACGCCGAAAACGCCGACGGCCGCTCCCCCGCACAGCAGAGAAGCGGCCGTCAGATTCCGGGCGCCGAAGCCCGGGCATCACAGCCCGAGCGGCGGAAGCCCCCCTGGCGACAAGTCGCCTGGAGGCCCGAGCCTCAGATGCTCAGGATCTGACCGGGGAAGATCAGGTCGGGGTTGCCACCGATGACCTTGGCGTTGTTCTTGTACAGCTCGTGCCAGTCCAGGCCCTGCGCGGCGGCGATGGAGCTCAGGGTGTCACCGGACTTGACGGTGTAGCCGCCCTTGGCCGCCGGCTTGGCGTCGTTGGAGCCGGCCCAGGACTTGGCGGCGTCCTTCTTCGGCGCGGCGTCCTTCTTCGGCGCGGCGTCGGCCTTCGGCGCGGCGGCCTTCGGCGCAACCTCGGCCTTGGGGGCGGCCTTGGGCGCGGCAGCCTTCGGGGCGGCAGCCTTCGGCGCCGGGGTCTGCGCCGGCTTGGCGGCAGCAGTGCCGGAACCCGCCGAGGTGTCGACGGCGGCCGGGGCGCCGCCCTTGGTCAGACCCGCCTTGACGGAGCAGACCGGCCACGCGCCGGGGCCCTGCGAGGCGAGGACCTTCTCGGCGACCGTGATCTGCTGCGCCTTGGTGGCCTGGTTGGCCTGCGCGGCGTAGGCGGTGCCGCCGTATGCGGCCCAGGTGCTGGAGGTGAACTGCAGACCGCCGTAGAAACCGTTGCCGGTGTTGATGGCCCAGTTGCCGCCGCTCTCGCACTGGGCGACAGCGTCCCAGGTGGAGACGGGGGCGGCGGAGGCCGAGGTGGCCGTGACGAGGCCGGCCACCGGCAGGGCCGCGACAGCGGCGCCCGCCACGACGGCCATCCGAACGCGGTTGCGCTTGGTGGCGGCGGAGGTGGTGGCAGCGGCGGTCTCGTTACGGAAGGTCATGAGGTTCCTCTCGACAGCCCCGGGCGGGCATGCGGAACCAGGCCCTGGAGAGGGCCGCGTTCGCTTGCCGCGTCCGTCGGGCGGCCGTGCACGTGTCGGACGTGCCGCTACCGCCCCGGCCACCCAGCCGCGCACCGACGACCTGTTCGAGCGGTCGCGTCGGCGGGCACCTGCCGCGCCCGGCCTGGGCCGGGGGGCTGTGCGTCGGGGGTGAACCCGGGTGGCGCTCGTTGCGCCGCCCAAGAAGCTACGAGTCGGTAGGCAGGGAAACCAAAATTCCACCGGTCTGCCCAGCTCAGCGAAGGGTTACCGGCGGTAATAGCCACACAATCTTGACCGAAATGTCGGCTTTGACCATTGATTCCTAGATCAAACACCGAGATGGCGTGACTCACCTCACGGCTTCATTCCGGCAGTCCCGTTGCCGACATCGACAGATTGCGACCAGGAGAACACGCGGTGCGGTCGGATCCGGGGCAATTCCCGTCAGCCTCGACGAGCACCCGTGACGCCTGACACAAGGGCCCGTTGGGCATGTCGACCTCCCCGTGTCCGCCCCCGAACCCCATCCGCATCCACCCGAGGAGACTCTGTGCCGCGCATGCTCGACGTCAGCGACGAGGTCCGGTCCGAGATCGGCGACGACGAGGCCGACCGCCTACTCGGCGGCGGCCGCGCCCCCGACAGCTACGAATGCACCTCCTGCCGCACCCCCGGCGACACCTACTCGGACCCCACCAGCACGGTGCTGTTCGTCGGCGAGGAGACGGCCGTCCTCGCCTTCGCACACGCCCGCTGCATCCCGTCCCAGGTGGTCCCGGTCTCCGAGGAGCAGCTGGCCGGCGCCGTCCGCAGCATCAGCCAGACCCAGCCCGCCGCCGCGCCGGACTTCGCCGTCCCCGCCCCGGCCGCCCCCACCGAGCCCCTGACCCAGCCGACCGTGCCCGGCCAGGCCGCCATCCTCGGCATCACCTGCGGGCTGGTCCTGCACGGCAAGGTCGGCCACGCCTCGCTGGTGGTCGAGCCCACCGGCCCGGTCGGCCGCCCCGGCAGCACCTCCGGCGAGGACGAGTTCCTCGACCTCCTCCAGGACGCCGGCTTCCAGCGGGTCACCGACCTCGACGAGACCCCGGACCAGCTGCCCGGCTGGTCGGTCCTGGTCGCGATGGGCAAGCTGCACGCGATCCTGCAGCCCGCCGCGGCCGGCGGCAGCACCGGGTGGTGGCAGGCGCACCAGCCGCTCCAGGTCACCGACGCCTGGCGAATGGCGGCCAGCCAGCTCTCCGAGGTGACGATGTACGCCGTCCCGGCCGGCATGGTCGGCCGCCAGCCCCGCGAGGACCTGCTGCGCCAGGCGCTGGAGCGGGCGGTGGCGCTGGGCCAGGTGGTCTCGGCCTCCCTCCCGCTCGCCGGCACCTGATCAGCCGCTCCGGCGCGGGGGGGGGGGGGGGGGGGAGAACCGACCACAACCCGCCACACACAAACCCCCCCCGCCCGCCTCCCCCCCCCCCTCCCCCCCCCCCGCCGACCTATG